>JAFZJK010000024.1 GCA_017553965.1 Lachnospiraceae bacterium
GGCAGGGACAGCGAGATTAGAAACGTTATCCGTATTCTTTCACGTAAGACAAAGAACAACCCTGTTCTCATAGGTGAGCCCGGTGTTGGTAAAACTGCGGTAGTAGAGGGCCTGGCACAGCGTATTGTGGCTAAGGATGTACCTGAGACCTTAAAGGATAAGACCATATTTGCTCTTGATATGGGTGCATTGGTAGCCGGTGCGAAGTACAGAGGTGAGTTTGAGGAAAGACTTAAGGCTGTTCTTGATGAAGTTAAGAAATCAGACGGCAGGATCATTCTGTTTATAGATGAGATCCATACCATAGTCGGAGCAGGAGCATCCGAAGGCTCAATGGATGCAGGTAATATGCTTAAGCCAATGCTTGCACGTGGAGAGCTTCACTGTATAGGTGCAACTACTCTGGATGAGCACAGAAAGTATATTGAAAAGGATGCTGCACTTGAGCGCCGTTTCCAGCCAGTTATGGTTGACCAGCCTACAGTTGAGGATACAATTTCTATATTACGTGGTATAAAGGACAGATATGAGCTTTTCCACGGCGTTAAGATATCAGATTCTGCGTTGGTAGCTGCAGCAGTACTTTCAGACAGATACATTTCAGATCGTTTTCTGCCGGATAAAGCTATCGACCTGGTTGATGAAGCCTGTGCTATGATAAAGACGGAACTTGATTCGATGCCGGCAGAACTTGATGAGCAGAGACGTAAGATCATGCAGCTGGAAATTGAGGAAGCTGCATTAAAGAAGGAAGAAGATTCCTTAAGCAAGGACAGACTTGAAGACTTACGTGAAGAGCTCCAGAAACAGCGTGAGGAGTTCATGCAGTTAAAGACCAAGTGGGAAAACGAAAAGAGTGAGGTCGATAAGATTACATCCTTAAAGGAAGAGATCGATGCTGTAAATCATGATATAGCCGCTGCTGAACGTGAGTATAACCTTGAAAAAGCCGCAGAGCTTAAATACGGTAAACTTCCCGAGTTACAGAAGCAGTTAAAGGAATATGAGGCTCAAAAGAGCGGCAGGGAGAATGAACTTGTACATGAGTCAGTAGATGAAGACGAGATAGCTAAGATCATATCCAGATGGACAGGTATACCTGTATCGAAGCTCTCAGAGACAGAAAGACAGAAGACTTTGAAGCTTGATGAACAGCTTCATAAGAGAGTTATTGGACAGGATGATGCCGTACAGAAGGTTACAGAAGCTATCATCCGTTCTAAGGCCGGTATCAAGGATCCTTCAAAGCCCATCGGTTCATTCCTTTTCTTAGGACCTACCGGTGTTGGTAAGACAGAGCTTGCAAAGGCTTTGGCAGAGAGCCTGTTTGACGATGAGAGTAATATAGTACGTATCGATATGAGCGAATATATGGAGAAGTTCTCCGTATCGAGACTTATCGGAGCGCCTCCCGGATATGTCGGATACGATGAGGGTGGTCAGCTGACCGAAGCTGTAAGACGTAAGCCATACAGCGTAGTACTTTTTGATGAGATAGAAAAAGCTCACCCTGATGTATTTAACATTTTACTGCAGGTACTTGATGACGGGCGTATTACAGACTCGTTCGGAAAGACGGTTGATTTCAAAAATACAATAATCATTCTGACATCAAATATCGGTTCTTCGTACTTGCTTGAAGGTATAAATGAGAACGGTGAGATCAATCCTGAGGCAGAAAACATGGTTATGAATGAGCTTAAGGGTGCATTCAGACCTGAATTCCTTAACCGTCTGGATGAGATCATATGCTTCAAACCTCTTACCAAGAATAATATTGCTTCCATTATCGATCTGCTTGTTAAGGATATTAACCGTAGGCTTGAAGATAAGGAGCTTAAGGTAGAGTTAAGTGATGAGGCTAAGGCATTTATAACCGATAACGGCTTTGATCCTATATACGGTGCAAGACCTCTTAAACGTTTTGTACAGAAAAACGTTGAGACTTTAGCGGCCAGACTTATATTGGAAGGCAATGCCGGAAGAGGCGATGTAATAGGTATCGGACTTAAGGATGATGCACTTTTTGCCTATAAAAAGTAATGATAAATAAATTAAATAAGCTTTATTAAGAAACAGTTAAGAATTAAAGAAGAAACAGATTAAGACTTTCATGTGTGAATGCTGTATATTAAGATCAGCAGGAACACATGAAAGTTTTTTTTATAAGGAGATATAAAATGCAAAAAGAAGTGATACTTAAGGCAAAAGACCTTTCCAAGACATTTTCAAACGAGACAGTACAGCAGCATGTACTTAAGAACTTAAACCTGGAGATATATAAAGGCGACTTTACAGTAGTTATGGGAAACTCCGGATCGGGAAAAAGTACACTCCTTTATTCCTTAAGCGGAATGGACAGACCAACACTTGGTACTGTAACCTATTTTGTTGAAGATGAAAAGAATGGTATTGAAATATCGAAGTACAGTAACGATAAGCTGGCACTTTTCAGAAGAAACTACGCAGGATTCGTATTCCAGCAGAATTACTTAAATGATTCCATGAGTGCCATTGATAATGTAATGATAAGCGGACTGCTTAAAGCAAAGGACAGAAAAGCACTTGCCGAAAGAGCTAAAAAGCTGCTAAAAAAAGTAGAGATAGATGAAAGAGATTGGAATAAGTTTCCTACACAGCTTTCAGGCGGACAACAGCAAAGAGTGGCAGTAGTAAGAGGAGTCATTAATGAGCCTCAGATACTATTCGCAGATGAACCTACCGGAGCACTTAACTCACAAAATACATTAAACGTACTTGATATCTTATCAGACTTAAATAACGAAGGTCAGAGCATAGTAATGGTAACGCATACCATAAAGGCTGCTGAACGCGGTAATAGAGTGATCTACCTCGCAGATGGTGTTATATCAGCAGAATGTGACCTGGGTGAGTACGTCGGAGACTATAAGGACGAAACCAATCCGAACTTAGAGAAAGCTAAAGAGAGACATGCAAAGCTGAAAGAGTTTTTACAGGTGATGGGGTGGTAAACGTCATGAGGTGGCAGCGTAGCTGTCGGAGCCCTCATGACACGGCTCCGTTCTGCGTAGCAGAATGGAGTACCTGAAACATTGGTATTAACTCCAATGCGTGTGACACGGCTCCGTTCTGCGCAGCAGAATGGAGTACCAAAAAACAAAGTGAGGTTATTATGTACAAACTATTTGTTATAGCAAAAAATAATATGAAAAAGCAGCGTTCAGACATGATCACTTTCCTGATCATAACCTGCTTATCAGCATTGCTCATTGTAGACTGTGTATCTGCTTTGATCGGGATAAATCATATTTTGGATGATAAATTTGAGGAAATAAACGGTTCACACATAATCTTATATAATAAAACTACAGAAGCAGAGACTGAATCAGCTAAGATAGCGTTTACACAAAACAGTCTGATCACAGATTACGAAGTTACTCCTCTTATTCAAATACATGCAGAGTATAAAAATGCGAAGGATGAAGAGTATTCTTCATACAGCTTTCTGATCGAAGATTTTGATCAGGCAAAAAGACAGATGCAGGTAACAGTACCGGAATTTGGGCATAATTTTAATGATATTCTTCTTCCCTTTAATCAGAAATCATCTTTTGATATCGGAGATGAATTACAGATCAAACTGGATGGGGAAATCTACACATTTAACGTATCAGGATATCTTGAGGATCCTTACTATTGCAGCACAATGAATATCACGACATTTTATTGTGGAATGCATAAAGATATGATAGATAAGCTTGTTAATGAACATCCTACTATAGCTGAAAGGTTTAATGCACATAAGGGGCAGGCAGATATTTCGAAATTCACAAAGGATTATACAACAGATGATCTGGAAGGTGATATAGCTGAAATATATAAAGCAAACTTAAAGAAGTACAGCGAGTTAGAGCCTGATAAAAACTATACTCAGTATTTTTTGATCAACTGGGATATGATGAAAGGCGGATCGATGTTTGTTCCGCTGATCGTAATGGCCATAATCCTGTTATTTGGAACGATCATCCTTATAATCGGTCTCATTATCATATCTTTCAGTATCAAAAATTTTATCCAGAGAAATATGAAGAATACCGGTATCATGGAAGCTGCCGGATATACAGTAAGTGAACTCAGATGGGCACTTTCAATAGAGATCGGGATTGTAGCTGCTATAGGTTCCGATATAGGTATCTTTATATCAATGTTTACGATTAAAACATTTGGTAACATTGTAAGTTCCGTACTTGGACTTTCCTGGAATCAACCGGTTAACATACCGGTAGCCTTATA
>JAFZJK010000214.1 GCA_017553965.1 Lachnospiraceae bacterium
GGGCTCTGTCCGGGCAGCATCCCGAACGAATGTTTAACACAATGGCTACTCCATTTTGCTTTGCAAAACGGAGCCATGGCACCAGGACTCCGTCAGTCGCGTTGCGACTGCCACCTCGTGCCGTTAGGCAATTCGTTCTGGGAGCATACCCGTCACGAGCCCTATTTTTATATTAGTGAACAATATTAAGGTAACAGCCACACTTTGTTCTTGAGGCATAAGAAAAGGACTGTCACGATTATGACAGTCCGGCAAAAAATAATGCGGAAAAAGGGACTTGAACCCTCATGAAATTGCTTTCACACGGACCTGAACCGTGCGCGTCTGCCAATTCCGCCATTTCCGCATAGTGTTAACCACGAGTGTCATTTTAACACGGCATCACCTAAAATGCAAGCATTTTTTTTGCTCAAAAAATAACGCCGAGCCTTTTTACAGGCCCGACGCTTTAGGGAGAATATTATGAAAAAAACGAATGTTTTGTAATTATCTCTGATTGGGGTTGTTATTGTCTACAACCTTGTAAGTACCGTCAATGTAGTAACCGGTGTTGTTACTTGTATTGTTATTGGTACTTGTGTAGTTGGTGTTGTAGTCATTGTAGTAACCATTGTTATAACCGTTATTGTAATTGTCGTTATAGTTGTTGTAGTAATTATTGTAGTTATTGTTAAATCCTGCCTCAGGCATTATTATACCTGCGATGAAGTAAAGCAGGATACCCGAACCGAAGCAGCAGGCTGCGATAGCCCATATTATTCTGACTATTGTGGAGTCAACATGCAGATACTCTGCTATGCCGCCGCACACACCCATGATCTTTTTATCTCTGTTGCTCTTTACTAATTTTGTTCCCATATATTTTTTCCTCCGTAATGGTTTAATTATGTCTTCCGGATTTCCCGGTTTTTCTCTTTCGATGATAAAGTTATAACATAGTTTTGTTTTTGCTTAAAGGGTTCCGTCAGCGAAATAAGTATCCCATTTTCCTCTTTTGCGGGAAAATAGACTTTAAAACCATCGATTTTTTTTGACAGTTAAAGAGCATTGGTGTACAATAAAAATGGCGGAGGATGCACTTATCGGCAGCTTCAGCCTTGATAAATCACAGGAGAAAATGAATAGCATATGAAGATAAAGGTTAATATAACACTTGATCCGGAATATGTTCTTACCAAGAAATATTCCGCTATTCTTCCTATAGAAGATATAAAAGAGCGGATATTAAAGATGGAACTTCCGGAAACAGTCATAGAAAACGAAAGTCTGACAGGGCTGGCATTTGTCACAGAATATAAGAACTGTGCCCTGTTCAGGGACGTATTGTTGCAGATACTCCTATCCGTAACGGGACTTCCTCAGGAGTGTTTCGTAAAGGATATCGAGGAAAATACATACTGCATAGACTATAACGATACTCTGGCGGTTACCATATCCGAAATGGGTGCCAACGCTCCCGCAGTATACGAGTCTTACAGGAAGATAGAGGAAAAAGTAGGCTGGAACGAGTTTAAAGAGCTCTGCCATGAGATACTTATGGTTTCTCCCGAGATAAAGAGAAACGGTATATTTAAGAGCTTCTTATTCCAGAACTTCCTGATCTCGGTAAATGACGGATGCGGCTTATCCACGGCTTTGGATGACTTTATGAAGCTGATATCGGATCTGGAGCTTTTCGAATTTGCAAAAAAACAGCCGGTTATCGAAATGCGGTTATCCTCTAAGTCTGAGCCTGATTCCATGACTATACCCGAGGCTTTGGAAGCCATATACGGTGATGATGAAGGCGGAAAACTCATCTGCTTTGACATAAGCGAATACCTTGAAAAGTCTAAGCATCATGAGTTAAAAAGCTTTTTAACCAAGCTAGTGGCATGGGAAGAGTCCTACATCTTTTTCTTTAGAATACCTTTCTTGGAGCCGGATGCATTTAAAAACATAAGAAAGGTCCTGGCAGATGTTCTTTATATCCGTGCCATTTCCATACAGCCTTTTAATAATGATGAGCTTAAAGAATGTGCTCTGAGAGCTGTAAAAGAAGCCGGCTATTCTACGGAAGACATGGTATGGGACGTATTTTTCTCAAGGATATGCGAGGAAAAGAGCGACGGCCGATTCTATGGTATACAGTCCGTTATGAAGGTAGTATACGAAATGCTGTGGCTTAAAGCCAAGTCGGATACTCTGGCAGATAACGATACTTCCGATGTGGCTAAGGACACAGTAGCCAGAAAGACCATAGTTCAAAACGATATCCTGGAGCTTTCACCGAGCTTTAACAAAAAGCTTCGTAACGGTTTTGACGAACTGGGTGAGCTTATAGGCATGGAAAAGATCGCCGAGAGGATAAGGGAGATAGTAGCTCAGGTTAAGATAGCCATAGAAAATAAGACAATGGAAAGACCGTGTCTGCACATGAGATTTGCCGGTGCTCCCGGTACAGGAAAGACAACTGTAGCCAGGATACTCGGACAGATATTCAGGGAAAACGGGATATTAAGAAACGGCTATTTCTTTGAGTATTCGGCAAGAGACCTGTGCGGCGAGTATATAGGACAGACCGCTCCCAAGACCAGTGCCATATGCCGTGATGCGTACGGATCGGTTCTTTTCATAGATGAGGCTTACGCACTTTACCAGGGCGATGACAGAAACTCCGACTACGGTCGTGAGGCGCTTACCACACTTGTATCTGAGATGGAAAACCACAGGGACGATATGGTGGTGGTAATGGCCGGCTACAAGGACGATATGAACAAGCTGATGGAAGGAAATGCGGGACTAAGAAGCCGTATGCCTTTCCTGCTGGAGTTTGAAAGCTATGACCGTAAGCAGCTGTATGACATTTTTATGTCATTTGTAAAAAAGCATTTCACATACGACGAAGAGTTTGCGAACGCCGCTTCCGAGTACTTTGATTCATTGTCAAAGGATTATATGCAGTCCGCGGAATTTGCCAATGCACGATTTGTAAGAAACCTGTACGAGCGCTGCTGGTCCAAGGCGGCCATGAGAACATCAATGTCCGGCAGTCCCGCAATTACGTTAAAGAAGGAAGACTTCCTGGCAGCCTCGGGTGAAAAAGAATTCTCGGAAAAACTGGCGATCAGAGCAAAGATTGGTTTCTGATAAAAGAAAGGGAAAAATATGACAAGAGAAGAACTGAATGCGGCAACCTCAAGACTATTTAATATAAGCAGAGACATATTTGACAGATTGGCACAGAAGGATTCACGTATCACTAACGAGGAAAAGAACGTGCTTGAAGGTGACTTTACCGCCGATCCTTTTAATGTGCATGTGAAGCTTACCATATATCCGGAGAACGGACTTCTTTCATTCTTTTCACTGCTCCCGTTTGATGTGCCTCCCGCAAAATCAAACGAAGTGGCAAAGCTTGCATGTACTATAAACTACAACGATCTGTACGCAGGAAATTATGATTACAGCGTGGAACAGGGAAAGATACTGTTCAGGCTTTCTATACCGTTCCGCAACAGCATACTTTCAAAAGACCTTATAGAAGAGTGCTTACAATATACGATTTCCACTGTATCTAAGTATAATAACAAGATCTTTGAGACCATCAGAGAGTAATGAGGGTTATGAATATCCTTAGATCATCCGATATATAAAATGAGTCATAGCCTTCCCCTTGAGGGGAAGGTGTCGCCGTAGGCGACGGATGAGGTGTACATACTTCAAATGCTGGATGTTAGTGTTTGGAAGTCTATAATATTGGGTACACACAATTTAGGAAAGGATACCGCATGA
>JAFZJK010000215.1 GCA_017553965.1 Lachnospiraceae bacterium
AAGGCAATGATGTATTTGTTCATTTCTCAGCACTGAACATGGAAGGTTACAAGTCTCTTGACGAAGGCCAGGCTGTTACTTTCGATGTAGTTGACGGAGAAAAGGGACCTCAGGCTGCTAACGTAACTAAGTGCTAATCTTTTAGCGCTAACGGTTATAATCGAATGGACTAATAGGTGGTTTATAATAGATATATCTATATAAAAGGAATATTAGAAATAAGGTTGTAACAAATAAGCCGTCCGGTAATCGGACGGCTTTAATTATTTGTTTTCTTTGCTTACAGAAGGTCTTTTTCCTCAAGCTCATTCTCGTATTCGTCAAACAGATTAACAAATACCGGAGCCAGACCTACCATCTCACATCCGTAAAATATGGTATCATCCTGCCGTATCTCACGTCTTATGATCTTAACTACACAGTAAAGCTTTGCATCTTCATGCCCCATCTGGATGCACGCATTGAAATAATATCCTAAAGGGATATCTGTTTTGGATACGAACCCGATACCGCCCCTGGACACGTTTTCCACTTCTATGGGAGCATCAAGGTTTTTGATCATTTCATTGTCCTGTTTAAAGAGTGAGCTGATCTCCAGCTTCATTGAAAAAACAGGAAGGCGTTTGTCTCTTCTCTTCTCCTGCATAAATCCCCAACCTTTCTAAAGGTGCACTCTGCCTTCTTTTATATACTACAATGTTTTTCCCAAATTTGCAACCAAATAATTTTTACAACACTTTTACTCTTTTTTAGTATAGTTCGGCCTCTCCGTCACGACTCCCGGTATATAATCCATTATGTATTTATAATAGTTGTTGAGCAAAATACTCTTGGAGATGTTGAACTTGTTCTTGACTATGGCCATTACACTTGAGAGGTAATTATCGGGCAGCTCAACGTCCTTAAGCATGATCACCTTGCCGTTGTTTACGTTATACATACAGTAATCGGTGATAAAGCTCTTATCCGAGAAAATGACCAGTGCGGGTGAGTCGGAAAGTATATCCGTACCCATGAGCAGTCTTGAATCATACTCAAGTCCGAACAGATTGGAAAGAGTAGGCACAAGATCAAGGCTTGAGCAGGGCTTATCTATAACTACCGGCTCCTTCATGGATGCCGACCAGATGACTCCGTAGTTTTTGTAAAGCTCAAATTCCTTTTCTACCTCGTGACCCGCTATCTCGTCTATGCACTCTTTTTCCAAGCCGTAAGGGTAATGATCGGCCGAAAATGCTATGACGGTCTTATCTGCTATACCTGCTGCCTCGAGCTCGGCGATAAGGTACTCAAGAGCCTTATCAAGCTCCTTGTTGCAGGCAATATATGCTTTTGCATTTGATGAATAAGGAAGGTCCTTTACGGCATCCTTATTATGTGCTGCCTGGGTATTACCCGAGAAGGTGTATTCCATGTGACCGGAAACGGTCATGTAATATACATGGAAATGCTCGTCGTTGATATAGTCCGGCAGCGAATTCTGTATCATCTCAAGGTCGGATTCGGGCCATACGTCAGTGATCTGGAGCCCGGCTTTTTTCGCCTTAAACTCGTATCCGAGATTGGGATGTGTCTCATTTCTTCCGTAATATGTAGCTGTATGCGCATGATATGCCCTGCTGGTGTATCCGAGCTTTAAGAACTGCCATCCGAAGCACATGGGCAGCGCATTGTTCTTTGAACGCTTAAAGCTATTTGCACTGTAGGGGATAAGTCCCTGTAATGCCACATACTCTCCGTCACTGGTACTTGTATACCAGATGGGAGTATAGAAGTTGGTAAATACAAAGCCTTCGTGTGTGAGCTTATACAGCGTAGGCGTTACGTTTTCATCTACAGCCCAGGGTGAAAAGCCTTCGCATACAAGGTATATGAGGTTATAGCCTTCAAACATGCCCGTATATTCGTTTTTCTTAGTGGGCTGCTGTTCGGATATGTACTTATGGATCGCTTTTATCTCGCTGTTCTTTTCGGTTTCAGCCAGTGAAGCGAAATCAATATTGAGAACATTTGGTGAAGTATCTATGGGTGTGGGTGTCGGAGTAGGTGTAGCCGTAGGAATAGGTGTTGCTCCGGGGTCCGTATTTGCCGGATCCTTTGTAGGTTCCTCGGTAGGTATCTGTGAAGGGATGGCGGACGGTACGGGGGTAGGTTTTTCCTCTATGATAAGACTTGAAAGATCAGCTGTATCCTCGATCTTTATGTCTTCCTTGTCACCGAAGAAAAAGCCGTATATATCCTTCTGTGTACCGGTGATAACGCCCAGCCTCTCTATACCCAGATCAAGCATGAAATCGTTATGATACAGGTCGTAAGCTGTAAAGTTTTCCTTGCCTCCGACTAAGAGCATAAGCACCGCTATGATATTGAACACTATACCGATACCTAAACATATGCCCTGGTAAATGAAGCTCTTTTTCTTATCTTCCGAGCCGCAGCAGATCACATTTTTCCTGATCATAACAGCCAGTAATACTATGGGGATGATCAGTACAAATATAAGACCGGGTATACAGTCTATTATGCCGTGCAGAGCCTGTTTCCAAAACTCAGAGGCGTCTCCGGCGTTTTCGACTACGGAACTTAATGCTATGAATTTAGTAAATATGTGTCCGTATACCATCTGCAAGCTGCAGAATATCGCAACAAAAAGTGTTGCTATCCAAGCTATGATGATATTTGCTTTTCTGCTGAAAAAGCCGGTCAGTGCCGATACGGCAAAGCCTGCCGAGAAAGCGAACAATACTGCAAAAAGTACGTACAGATCGACTCTTCCGTAGTAGTAAATATGGAATGCGATCTCCATGAAAGAGAACAATACCGGGAAAAATAAAGCCCTTATGTTCCTTTTAACAAAACCTGACATTGTTAATTACCACCCTATATCTCTATCTCACCGTTAAATACTTCTACTGCGGGTCCGGTCATTAATACTCTCCCGCTTGCCTTGTCATATATGATATCAAGCTTTCCGCCTAAGAGTGTTACTTCTACCTCGTTGCCGGTAAGCCCGTTTTCGGCACATGCCACTACCGATGCACATGCTCCGGTACCGCAGGCAAAGGTCTCTCCCGAGCCTCTTTCCCATACACGCATGTCGATATGAGCTCTGTCTTTTACAGCTATAAACTCAATATTGGCCTTCTCGGGGAACATGGGATGTACCTCTGCTTCGGGACCGTATGCCATGATATCGAGCCTGGATGTGTCATCGATAAAGGTAACCGCATGGGGATTTCCCATGGATACAAATGTGAATCCAAGTGTTTTTCCGTTTATGGTAAGCGGGATCTCTTTTACACATTCTCCGCTCTTATACTTTGCGCTTTCAGGTATGCTGCCAAGAAGCTGTGTATTTAACGGGATCTTTTCAGGTACAAACTCTGCCACACCCATATCTACGGTAACCTTTTCTATCTTACCGTCGGCTCCGGGGAAAAGTGTGAGTGTCTTGATGCCGGAAAGTGTTTCAACCGTGATATTTGTCTTATTTACGATACCGTGATCGTATGCGTATTTTCCGACGCATCTTATGCCGTTTCCGCACATCTTGCCGCGTGAACCGTCAAGGTTGTACATATCCATCATACAGTCGGCTTTATCTGACGGTCTGATAAATATAACTCCGTCACCGCCTATACCGAAATGTCTGTCGGATAATGTAATAGCCAGCTTCTCCGGATCGGCCGGGTTTTCTTCAAAACAGTTGATGTAGACGTAATCGTTGCCGCATCCGTGCATCTTTGTGAATTTCATATATTTCTCCTCGTTATTTAAAATACTTATCTATTCCGTCTGCGATACCTTTTACTATTTTCTTCTGGTACTCTGCATCAGAAAGCTTTTTGTCCTCTTCCGCATTGGTCATAAAGCCCATTTCCACTATGGTAACAGGTACCTCTGACCAGTTGATGCCGCTCATCGTATCTGTCTCCCAGACTCCGCGTTTCTTGCCGCCTGTAGCTTCCACCATACCGTCAAGCACGCAGTCGGATAGTGCCCTGCACTCGGAATATATGTCGCCGTTATACTTGTTGCTCTTTGTCTGGCATATGGTCTCTATGCCGCTTACGGAGCTGTTATCGCTTCCGTTGGCATGTATCCTTACAAATGCATCGGCGCCGGTGCTGTTGGCTATGTTTGCTCTCTCTATGTTGGAGATATTTACATCATTGGTCGTACGTGTCATGACTACCCTGTAGCCTCTTGCCACAAGCTCATCCTTTAGCATCTGGGATACGGTGAGGTTTAACTTGTACTCAGGAAGCCCAGTCGCAGTACCTGATGTACCGGAAGAAACCTTGGCCTTTTTCTCCGATGAACCGGGTGCTACGGGCTCAGTCTCGTAGTTTCCTTTGGTCTGGTGTCCGGGGTCTATGCATATGAGCTTACCTGAACCGCTTCCATAAAAAGTACCACCGGAAGCGTCTCCACTTCCGGTTTCGGTATCGGTACCTGCGGTACCGGGTATTTCAGTGTCTGTCCCGCTGTTGGCCGGGTCTCGCTCGGCTTTGTCGGATACTCCGGCAATAAGGTAGGTGGCTATGTAGCAGGTCTGTCCATTGTATTCAACTCTGGTCCAGTCCTTGTTGTAGCCTGTACGCTTAAGTCTAACCGATGTTTCAATATATGCTACACGTTCGCTGTCGGTAGAGGGCTCTTTTCTTATGTTTATGTTATCCTTTGTATCTACGTAATCGGATTTTTCCTCAAATGTAAGCTGTACAGCTGTGTTTTCGGTATTGTCCGGATCGGGTGTCTGTGTAGGTACGGCTGTGGGCTCGGCATCACGCTCTGCCTTATCGGATACGCCTGTGATAAGGAATGTTGCTATATAACAGGTCTTTCCGTTATACTCTACTCTGGTCCAGTCCTTGTTGTAGCCTGTACGCTTAAGTCTTGTGGACTTTTCAAGGTAAGCTACAAGCTCGCTTTCGGTGGAGGTTTCTTTTCTTAAGTTAACTCCGTCCTTGGTATCGACATAATCGGACTTTTCTTCAAAAGTAACAGTAGCAACGCTTTCGCCTGTTCCGCTCTGTTCAAGACCTTCGTCAAATGTAGCCACACTCTTTACTATAAGGGAAGTAGCTATATAACACTCCATGTCATTATATATTACTCTGGTCCACTCGGAATTGTAACCGGTACGTTCGAGTCTCTTTCCCTCTTCAAGATGTGCTACTATGGCTGTATCGGTCGATGCACCGGCGCGAAGGTTTACTCCGTTTTTGGTGTCAACGAAATCTGATTTTTCGGTAAATTTGAAACCGTACTCGTTATCCTGCTCGACAGTTTTTGTATCGGGAGTAGGTGTTACATTTACCGGAGCGTCCGTAATATCGGTTTGTCCGGGATCGTCCACCGGATCGGTGTTCTTATCGTTCCCTTTTTTACCGTTGTTTATATCCACTCCGTCGTTTTCCCAGTCAACCGGTTTATCCTGGGCTTTTGTGGGAGTACCCGCATTTGCCGTCTGAGTACCGTCCTGATCGGTTTTGTTTGATTTGCTGTCAAGCCCGCCGAGGATTATCAGTGTTATGAGGATCACGATAAGTCCCGCAAGTACGAAAGGCATTGTCCTGAGTAATTTATTAAAATTCATGCTTGTCCTTTCTTATAACGGTTTGTGACATCCGTTATATCAAAGTCCCTGATTTAAATACGCGTATTGTTCATCGGTAAGTACATCTATCTTCTTACCGAGTGTCTCCAGTTTCTTTAAGGCTACTGTTTTATCCACATCCTCCGGTACACGGATAAGCTTTTCCGATATACTTCCTTCATTCATTACAAGATATCTAGCGGAAAGTGCCTGGATGGCAAAGCTCATATCCATTATCTCAGCCGGATGTCCGTCACCTGCCGCTAAGTTTACCAGCCTGCCTTCTGCAAGGATATATATCCAGTTGCCGTTTTCCAGCTTGTAACCCATTATGTTATTACGCATGGGCGCCGATCCTACAGCCATTTCTTTAAGACGTGCCACATCAACTTCGACATCAAAGTGGCCTGCGTTACAGCAGATGGCTCCGTCCTTCATCTTTAAGAAATCTTTTTCGGTAACTACGCCGCTGCAGCCTGTAACGGTAACAAAGAAATCTCCGAGTGCTGCCGCATCGTTCATCGGCATTACCTCAAAGCCGTCCATAACAGCTTCTATGGCACGTACGGGATTGACCTCGGTAACTATGACTTTTGCACCGAACCCTTTGGCTCTCATGGCTACGCCCTTACCGCACCAGCCATACCCTGCTACAACAACGGTCTTGCCGGCTACGATAAGATTGGTTGTCCTGTTGATGCCGTCCCATACGGACTGGCCTGTACCGTAACGATTATCGAAAAGGTGCTTGCAGTCGGCATCGTTAACGAGTACCATGGGGAACTCGAGCTCGCCTTTTTCTGCCATAGCCTTTAATCTGATGATACCGGTGGTGGTTTCCTCACATCCGCCGATAACGTATCTAAGCTTATCCCTTAACTCGGTATGGAGCTTATGTACCAGGTCTCCGCCGTCATCTATTATGATGTTACAGTCATTTGACAGTACATTTGTTATATGTGTGTTGTACTCCTCTTCCGTGGTGCCGTGCCATGCATGTACCTCCATGCCTTCGGACACAAGTGCCGCAGCTACGTCATCCTGTGTGGATAGAGGATTGCTGCCGGTGATGAACATCTCTGCACCGCCGCTTTTAAGTACTTCGCAAAGGTATGCGGTCTTGGCTTCAAGATGTACCGACAATGCTATCTTTTTACCTTTAAAGGGCTGTTCTTTTTCGAAATCTTTTTTTATAAGTGAAAGAAGCGGACAATTACGTCTTACCCATTCGATTTTTCTCAGACCTGACTCTGCAAGTCCGATATCTTTTATCTCGGATCTGTTCATTTTTTACTTCCTTTTTTGTCTGTTTCTATTAACAATTATAACGTAATTTAAAATTTTATCAACCCTTAAAAAGTCGAAAAGTCAAAATAGTTTGTGAAAATATTCACTTTTTTTACCTGAAATAAAAAAATATTCAAATTATTAACGGAATATTCATAATTTTAACATACGCAGTTCATAACCATATGTTATAGTGATTACAGTGAAAAGCAGAAAACCTCAAAGGTTTTTAAAAATATTTTTTTCATAAACTTTTAAGCTCAACAGTCTCCTCCCCCCTCTGTTGGGCTTCTCCTCATTTTAGGGGGTCTTTTTTATTTTCTTACTTTCCGGAAATGTAATCGATCAGATGGAAATCAATGTTTTTATGCGCTTTGAACAGTGTACCGATATGCTTTCCTTCCAGAACATCCCCAAGCTTTGAAATATCGTCGGCATTGGTTATGATCATGTCAGCACCTGAGTCTGTAGCTATACGTGCCGCGGAGATCTTGGTGGACATACCGCCTTTTCCTACGCTGGAGCCGGCACCCTTACCCATAGCCAGGATCTTTTCATCGATCACTTCAACGGTATCTATAAACTTTGCATCGGGATTCTTTCCGGGGTCGTCGGTGTACAGACCGTCCTTGTCGGTAAGAAGTATCAGAAGGTCAGCATGAGTCAGAGCGGCAACTATAGCTGAAAGCGTATCGTTGTCACCGAATTCAATTTCGTCTGTTGAAACGGTATCATTCTCGTTTACGATCGGAACCACACCCATTTTTAAAAGCTCATCGAAGGTGCTTCTGGCATTGTGACGGCTTTCGGGGTCTATCATGGTATTTTTTGTCATAAGGATCTGAGCTGCATTGCGAAGGTACTCTGCAAAAAGCTTCTGATATACCATCATAAGCCTTGCCTGTCCTACTGCTGCGCATGCCTGCTCGCCTGCCTTATAGTCAGGTCTCTTGCCAAGGCCTAATGCCTTTACTCCGACAGCTATAGCACCTGAGGATACCAGGACAACCTCTTTTCCTTTGTTGCACTGGTCTGTTATGATACGTACCAGTTTTTCTATGCGCACTAAGTTAAGATCGCCGGTCTCGGTGTGTACGAGTGATGATGATCCGATCTTTATGACTATTCTTTTTTTGTCTTTAATGTATTCACGATCTGACATTTTTGTACCTTCTTTTTTATGTTTAATTATAATGAATGTTTTTGTTTCCACCTCATCCGGCAGCTTCGCCGGCACCTTTATCTTATAGGGGTAGGCTACAGCAAAAAGCCCTGGATCTTCATCTGGATGCTTCTTACTCCGTTATATTCGTTTATTTCGGGGACGTAGCACAGGGTAAGGCTTATGTCGTTATCTCTTCCCGCGAATGCGGCATCTACGCTTGCGCTGCCGTATTTTTCGGCAAAGCTTTCCAGCAGCTCGTCCGCATCCCTAAAGCATACGGCATTGTATCTTACGCCCTTACTATCCTCCATGGTAAACCTTAGGAAGTTGTTGTTTTTACCGATACGTCTCATACGTATCACACGGTTGTTCCTGTCTCCGAAAAGAGGAGCCGGATTTTCAGTACCGCAGGGGCTGAAAAGCTTAAGCTCTTCCACGCTTTTTTCATCAAAACAGCTTATCGGTACCACCGCATCGAGCAGCACCTTTTTCTTCATGTCGTCTTCACTTAATGTACACAGCTCGTTGATCTTAGCTCTAAATGTTTCCACATTTTCACTTTTAAGACTTAAGCCTGCCGCCATGGGATGTCCGCCGAATTTAGTAAAGAGATCCGCACATTTCTGCAGTTCTTCAAACATGTTGTACCCGGGTATCGATCTGCCGGAACCTTTTACGCCGTCCTTTGCACCGGTAAGTACTATGACGGGCCTGAAATATTTCTCCTTTATACGTCCAGCTATGATGCCTGCCAGGCTTTCGTGACAATCCGGAAGCTCAACGACAAGTACCCTCTGGAGATCACCCGATGCCTCGAGCATTTCAAGGGCTTTTCCTGCTTCACTCACGGTCATGGATTTACGCTCTTCGTTTAGCTCCCTACATTCGGAAGCAAACTTTAACGCATCCTCTCCTTCCGCGGATATCAGCATATTTATGGCTTTACTTGCAAGATCAAGCCTACCCGTCGCATTGAGGCACGGTCCTATTACAAAACCCACTGTGTGATCGGTTATGCTGCCCTTTATGTCGCATGAGTCGATCAGAGCTTTAAGACCGGCATTGGCTTTATGCCTTTCGTCCTTTTCGCCGTACAGGTACAGGTGGTTAAGCCTGTTTAATCCCAACGTGGCTATGGTCTTATTCTCTTTATCAAGAGGTACCACGTCACATATGGTGGCTATGCCCATGAACTCGATATAGTCCATGCAGCCTTTGTTCTTAGGAGCCAGCCCTCTTCTTTCCAAAAGCTCGGCCGAAAGCTTGGCTGCCACTACCGCTCCGCATATATTTTTACATGGGTAGCTGTCTTCGGGGTGCTTAGGGTCCACTATGACCGCCGCATCCGGCAGTACCTCCGGCAGCTCGTGATGATCGGTAACTATCAGGGTTATGCCTCTTTTTTTTGCTTCATCAGCTGCATCCACGGCGGAAATACCGTTATCGCAGGTGATGACCGTATCCACTCCCGCATTTGCCGCGTCGATGATCATCTCGCTGTTTATACCGTAGCCGTCGCGTATTCTGTCCGGAATATAGAAATCAGCTTCCGCACCTGTTCTCTTTAACGCGTCGTAGAGGATATAGGTGGACATGATACCATCCGCATCATAGTCGCCTATTATCCGTATCTTAGAACCGGACGAAAGCTTCTCATCTATTAGGTCGGCCGCTTCCTTCAGATTTCTCATCAAAGTACCCGGATGAAGCATATCTTCATCCGGATACAAAAACTCTCTGATCTCTTCGTCAGTATTTTTCCCTCTGTTAATGAGAAGTCGTGCGGTGCTCGCGGTCACACCGAAAGTATTCATTATATGATCAAAATCGCCTTTTTTATTACATATGGCCCATTTTTCGTTGCTTTGCATCATATTAT
This sequence comes from Lachnospiraceae bacterium, assembly GCA_017553965.1. Next base: position 9,934 of record JAFZJK010000215.1, read on the forward strand.
TTCATTCCGTTATTCGGATTTCTTTTTCTTCTGAAATAAATGCCATACTCCGCCTGCTATACATACGGATGAGAAACCACCCGCAATTATACCGGCCATAAGAGGTATCGCAAACTCTTTAACTGATGAAACTCCGAGGATGGCAAGAAGTACAACCATGATAAGAGTGGTCAGTGAGGTATAGATACTTCTGGTAAATGTCTGTGAGATACTCTTGTTGACAACATCTGCCACAGTTTCCTTTGCAAGCTTCTCAGCCATATTTTCACGGATACGGTCGAAGATAACGATGGTAGCGTTGATCGAGTAACCTACTATGGTAAGCAGACATGCGATAAATGTGTTACCTACTGAGATAACGTCCTTAGCTATGGCGTAAACTGTGATAACTACAAGAACGTCATGTATAAGCGCGATAACCGATGATAAACCGAAGCTTAAGTTCTTAAATCTAAACCAGATGTAGATCAGCATACAGATGGTAGCTACGATAACGGCTACCAAAGCATCCTTCTTCATCTCGCCGCTGACTGTAGCACCTACCGTCTCGGTGGTGATGTTCTCGTTTTTAACACCGTAAGAAGACGTAAGTATGTTGGTGAGCTTAGCTCTTTCATCTGTAGAAAGTTCCTTGGTCTTAATGGTTACCATGGAAGAATCCTCTACTGTAGAGATAACTGCGCTCTGTCCGAGAGTATCACGGATCTTCTGGTCAAGTGTAACATTTATATCCGAAGGAAGGTCTGTATCCATAGTAAATGTGGTAGCTGTACCTCCGGAGAAATCAAGTCCGTAATTGAACGGAGCATCGATCTTTGCTAAGTTGATGATGATGGCAATCGCACCTGCTAAGATAACTACGCCTGAAATAATGGCGAACTTAGGGAAGTTGCCGATGATGTTCATCTTCTTATAACCCTTCTTCTCGCCGAAGCAGCCAACCTTGTCAGCGCCTAAGTCAACCAGTGAATTAAGCAGGAACTTTGTAACAAACAGAGCTGTGATCATGGAAAGGATGATACCTATAGCAAGTGTCTGCGCGAAGCCCTTAACTGTACCTGAACCTAAGAGGTAAAGTACGATAGCTGCGATAATGGTAGTAACGTTACCGTCGATGATGGCTGAAAGAGCCTTGCTGAAACCGATCTTAATACTTGAACGGACAGTCTTACCTGTTCCGAGCTCTTCCTGAATACGTGTGAATATAATAACGTTGGCATCTACCGCCATACCTATGGAAAGGATGATACCTGCAATACCGGGAAGGGTAAGTGTAACTTCAAATAAGTTAAGGCATAATACCATGCAACCTACGTAGAAAACAAGTGCAAGTGAAGCGGCAACACCGGGGATCCTGTACATGATGAGCATGAACAGAATGATAAGTCCGAGACCGATAAGACCTGCTACTAAGCTGGTGTCAAGTGCGTTTGCACCGAGCTGAGCACCTTCTACATAGTAACGAAGCACTGAAAGCTCCAAAGGAAGTGCACCGATTCTGATGGTAGTAGCAAGGATGTTACTCTCCTCGTAGTTAGCCTGTCCGCTGATCTGAGCACGGCCTTCGTCGATAACTGCCGAAACGCCGGGTGCAGAAACGATCTCACCGTCATATACGATGGCGATGGTATTTTCAAGCGAACCTGATGAACGATAACTGTATGCAAACTCTGTAGCTTCTGCAAACTTCTTGGTACCTTCTGCAGTAAATGCAAGATCTACTACGTACTGTACACCAGAGATCTGATCCTGATACATCTGAGGCTCAGCGGATGAGATATCGGAACCGTCAGCTACTACTTCACCGTCAGCGATGATCTCCTCTAAAGGACGTGCAAATGTAGCCGATCCGTCAGCGTTCTTGTTGATGTTAACTTTTCCGTCGGGACCCTTTGCATATATAAAATAAATTGTACCTGCGCTTCCGAGTCTTTCAAGTACCGCATCGGCATCTGTTACAGAGGGGATCGCAACAGTAATTCTGTTGTCGCCCTCGGGATAAACCTCTGCTTCTGTACTGAAGCCCTCAGCACGTTTCTGCATTTTATAAACCGTATCGCTAAGTTCTGCCGAAGTGGGATCTTCCTTTACGGTCTCGTAAGTAATACTTACACCGCCCGCAAGATCAAGACCGAGCTTGACGTCGCTCGCACTTCCGCTCTTAGCATCGCCAATACCACATACTGCGACAAAAACGATGGCAGCGATAAGGATAAGTGCAATAAATAACTTTAAAAAACCTTTACCCTTCATAGTATCCTCCAAAAACTATTGTGTTGATGTTCATGAGCCTAAGCCCACAACTAATTTATCATAGCATAATATTCTATATATGTCAAAGAGTAAAAGTTTATATTTTTTTAATTGACGAAAATATTACAATGTGGTAATATGAATGTAGTTTTAAAAACTACATCTTTTAGATTTCAAAACATAATCATTTATTATTTAATACTATTTAAATGTATTGGAAAGGAAAATACATTGCCATAAAAATCCGGCAATGCACGTCACATCATGTCAGAAAATACAAGACCTTTTATCATCTCGACGGATACCACTGCGGATCTGCCCGAGGATTTTGTAAAGGAAAACAAGCTCACTCTTCACAGGCTTCACTACATTGTTGACGGAGTGACCTACGGTGATGACTGCGAGCTTGATATCAATGATTTCTTTGACCGCATGAGGAAGGGTGCCACGGTATCTACCTTTGCCACCAACCCCGATAAAAGTAAGGAAATATTCCGTAAGCAGCTGAGCGAAGGCTATGATGTACTCCATATCGCATTTTCATCGGGGCTCAGCTCGGCATACAACAACTCTGTTATAGCTGCAAACGAAGTACTTCCCGAGTTTCCCGGAGCAAGGATTGAGGTCATTGACTCCTTATCAGCTTCAGGCGGACAGGGTTTATACGTATGGTATGCTTTACAGCTTCAAAAGCAGGGCAAGAGCATGGATGAGATAATAGACTGGTTAAAGGAAAACAAGTTACATCTCTGCCATTCATTCACAGTAGATGACTTAGCTTACCTGCACAGGGGCGGACGTATATCAAAGACAGTAAAGATATTCGGTACACTGCTGAACGTAAAGCCCGTACTCCATGTGGATAACGAAGGTAAGCTCGTACCCGTGACCAATGTAAGGGGCAGAAAGAAATCCCTCATCGGTCTGGTAGACCAGATGGAAGCTCATATAGGAAGCTTCAGACCTGCAGACAAAAACGAGATGATCATCATAACACATGGCGACTGCATTAATGATGCCGAGTTTGTAAGAGATAAAGTTAAGGAGAGATTCGGCTACACCAACTTTATGATAAGCCACCTCTCTCCCACCATCGGTTCACATGCAGGCCCCGGCACCATCGCCCTGTTCTATCTTGGAAAAGAAAGATAAGGGTAACTGCCTGTTTTTATAAAAGTATCTTCAGAAAGATTAGTAGGGGGATCCGGAATACCGGATCCTCTTTTTATGGTCGAACCCGGAACTCGTACAAGGATCACGTCGCCCTCTTGTAAAGGAAAAGTTTCGCCGTAACAGTCTGTTTTTTCCGGATCATACCCTTCTGTTTCCCACATATCGCACATACCGAGCTGTATGTTTTCATTAAGGTTAGAATATGACATTATTACGTTACCCGAAGCGTCTTTTGCTTCTATTTGGAAGTTAACTGCGAGATACCCGTCCCTTTCCCAGAAATCCTCTTCAAAGGTACAGCCGTCGTATTTATCAAGGTATCCCTCCATGTCAAAGCCGTAACGGCAGCAATACCACATATCCGGCAGGCTGTATTTGAACACCCAGATTCTCTCACCTGTATCGGTTATATCAGGTAAGGCTTCAGCCCTTACAGTGCCGGCATTATTTATATAGTTCTCGCCACTTTTCCCTTTACCCAGGCACCAGATATCAGCCCTGACTCTTACGCCGTCTTTCCCGATGTGATAAAATACTGGCGTGATCCGTACTTCCGAAAGCTCGTCCTCCATCCTGCTGCCCTTTGTTTTTATGCAAAAGCTCCATGTATAGCCACTCTTTAACATCCCTGAATTCTTAACTACGGGTGATGAGCCATCCATTAAGGGCAAAGTATATTTTGGTAGTCTTGCGTTTCCATCAGTATCCGCTACCGCCGTACCGTTTTCATCAATTGGTCCGACACTGTAGTAATATATTCTTTCCTCATCGAAGCCATCAATAAACGTACCATCGGGACGTTCTGTTATGTCGGTACCTGATTCTTCTTTATCGTATCCTTTTGTCCCGGCATACTTGTTTTCTCCACCAAGTCTAAAAACATTTTTCCATTCAGTGTTTTCGGAATCCACATCGTAAAGTGTAAGCCCGTAGAGCCTGCCCGATACCTCAAGCTCTGTCTCATCAATATCGGTTATATTTCCGTCAGCACCGAATACGGCCGCACTCACAGTATATATACCTTCCGGAACATCTATTGGTATAGTGTAGCCCGGATACAGAATGTTCCATGTCCCTGCCCTAAGCCTCACTCCGGCGGTTGTTGTTACATCCATACCAAAGCACACCATAACATCGTCCCCGTATTCATCTATAACAAGCGAAAAAGGTGTATCATTATAGCCTGTAACAATCTGTGGGATATCCGGGTCCGCATAATGGTACTGTACGTATTTCAGATTGTCGTTAACTATATGGAGCTTTATCGGGTTTCTTTTTTCGGACGGAACACATGGGATATAGATCACTCCCGCTCCGTAACCCGTATCCTTCTCCGGATCAAAGGTTATAGACCTATGCCCAGAATCGGGGCTGCCTGGTAGCATGAGCCACAATCTGCCGCTTTCCGCATCATAATCGTATTCATACGAAGAACAGCTGTTGTATGCAGTTGTAAATACTC
>JAFZJK010000216.1 GCA_017553965.1 Lachnospiraceae bacterium
AGCTATATCGCTTCCGGCACTGGATGATTATAAAGAACAGCAGCGTTCTTTCATGCTGCTGTCAACCTTCATGCTTTCATTGCTCCGCGATGAAAAGCCGTATTGTATCATATTTGACGATCTGCAGTATGCGGATTCCTCTTCTCTTTCGCTTATATGCGAAATGGCTGAGCGTATCTCGGCGCATAAGGTCAGTATCGTCGTTACCATGCGTGATTTTGAATCACCTGAGGAAAACCCGCTCCTTGCTTCGGTGCTTTCAAGGCTTAAGAACAGCGCAGGTTTCTTTGATCTGCCTTTAAAGCCTTTTAACGAGACCCGTATGTGCGAGTATCTGTCGGATATTCTTAATATACCGCGTCAGGAGTGCAGCGTCCTTTCTACCTACATGATAGAAAAGACCGACGGCAATCCTTATTTTACCATTAATGTTCTGCGGTCCATGCTGGAGGACGGCGTTATCACCGTTACCAACCGAACTTTGGAGCATGACTGGGATAAACTCCGTAATGTCAATTCGGAGCATGATGTTATCAATATCATCAAGCGCAGGCTCGCCCTGCTCGATGAGGATGCGGTCAATCTTTTGGAGATAGCCGCTGTCATCGGTTACGAGTTTTCGCTTGATCTGCTTTCATATATTACCGATATCAAGCTGCCCGATATGCTGCCGTGGATAGACCATGCGGTTTCCCTGCAGTTCCTTAATTATGCGGCTGCAAGAAAGACTCTCGTTTCCTTTGCACATAAGCAGATATATGAGGTTTTCCTTTCCATGATCGACTCCAAGCGTGAGAAGGAGCTCCATTACTGGATAGCAAAGGGCATCGAGGCTAAATATGCCGGTGAGACCACACAGCATCTGTACCGCCTGGTATATCATTTCCTTATGGCGGATGATGACAAGGGCGTTAAGCGTTATTGTCTCGATGCGGCACATCTGGCTGAGTCTTCCAATGCACATGAAGAGGCTATAAGCTACTACCGTAAGTCACTGGAGCTTATGGGCCACAGAAATGCCAACAATATTGATTCGTGGATATCCGTTAAGAAATCGCTTATCAACCTGAACCTTATTACAGGGCATTTCAGTGACGCTCTTTCCATAGCAAACGAGCTTCTGCCCATGATCGAGGACAGGCTTGAAAAGGCTAAGCTTTATAAGAGTATCGGCGTGGGTCATTTCCGCCAGGGTAATTTCAGGGATTGTATCTCGAACCTTATGACTGCGTTAAAGTCGCTTGATTTCAAATTCCCGGCTTCCGATGCCGAGATGGCGGTCATGCTGCATTCCCTTAAGGCGAGCCTTATATTCTCGGGCAGTTCCGATTTTACAAAGGCACGTTCTTCCTCGACGGGCGAATCCATGCGAAGGGATACCGATATCAGCGAAGAGGATAAGGTTATCGTTTCCATCCTGGAGACCATGATCTGGGTATATGCTTATACCAACAAGACGAGCTTTAATTTACTCTGCTCCGTCTTTATACATATGCTTCCAAGAAGTTCGGCTCTTCTCCCGAGCTTGGTTTCGGTGCTTCCGCACTGGTAGTTTACTACGGGTTAAATAATGAGAAGAAGAAGGCTAAGCTGGCACAGTCGCTGACTCTTAACTTGCGTAAGACGATAGGCGACAAGTTCGGATATGCGCGAAGCCTGTTTGTAAGCGGTGTATTCTCCATCGTAGAGAGCGAACATTCCAGAGCCATCAAGTATCTTAAGGAAGCTCTCGACCTGTTTAACGAGATAGGCGATATGTGGGAGATCAACAATATCTACATATATCTGAGCCTTGCTTATTATATGTCGGGACATCTTGAGGAATGCCGAGAGACTTGTGAGACTTCCATAGCGCTGTCACAGAAGCTGAACGATAAGTTTACACTCCTCATCTCGTCTTCCATCATGGTTGGAAGCTTGGCATGCAGGGGTAACTACAGCTTGGCTGAGGCTGCTGCGGAGTCAGCCGCACGTCTTAACGATGAGCTGCCGATACCTTACGCACAGTGCTTCTACCGTGCGATGACGGGCTTGCTCAAGCTCGAAGAGGGTAAGTACGAGAGTGCCGAAAAGCATTTGAATATAGCACAGAATTATATAGATACGGTACGTTTTGTCGATACGGCGCTTTTGTTTGTAACACCCAATCTCGCTATCGCCAAGATCAGTACCTTTAAGAATGAACGTAACAGTCTGCTCCAGGAGATCCGTGTTAAGCAGGAGTCTTACTTAAAGACTCTTTGTTCGCAGGCTCTTTCGGATTCGAAGGCATACCTTTGCTTCAGGATCCCGGCTTTCCGTGCAGCTGCAATGTTCAATGCCATGACCAATAAGATCAAGAGAGCTGACGACCTTTACAAGGAAGGTATCCTTTCTTCGTCTGAGACGCAGAATGTATTTGATAATGCGCTGATACATTTTGAATACGGTACTTTCCTACTTGATAAGCACCGTACAGAGGAGTCCCGTTATCATATTTTCGAAGCGTATATGAACTTCTCAAGCATTTCCGCTTCCGTATATATCAAGCGATGCGAGGAGATCATCACTTCGAGATATGCCGATAATTTCGTATCCAACTCTCTTATGGCCGATATCACTTCCAAGCAGAACCGTATGAATGTCGACCGTAAGGTTAATACGCTGCTCCGTATGGGTGAGAAGCTTACCTCCACCCTGGAGATCGAGGAGCTGCAGAATAAGATCCTGCAGGATGCGGTTGAGCTTGCAGGTGCCGAGCGTGGTATCCTTTTCCTGTATCCCGAGATCGGTGAGAAAAAGCTGTATGTTGCTTCTATATTTAATACGGGTAACTTCGACAGCTACGCTTATGACTGGATCTTGGAGGACGTTGAGCTTACCAACCAGCCCGTTGTCATCAACGATATCCAGTCCGATGAGTTCAGAAAGAACTACTCACAGATGGTTCGTTACGGTATCAAGTCCGTTATGGCGATGCCCATGTTTGTACGTGGCAAGCTGTACGGTATCATATATCTGGATTCGCGTCTGGTACGCGGTATTTTCAGTAACGAGTATATGGAAACCATCGGTTTCATCGCCAACCAGTCAGGAGCGCCTATCGAGAATGCGCGTCTGTACCACAGAGCTATCACCGACGGTCTTACACAGCTGTACGGCCGTTCTTACTTGGACAACCTGATCATCGACAAGACTTCGAATTCCGACAGGACAAGGCTTTCGGCTCTTATGCTGGACGTTGACTTCTTTAAGAAGTGTAACGATACCTACGGCCATCAGTTTGGTGACGAGGTACTTAAGCAGGTGGCAAGTATCATGAAGAAGGTTACCGGTAACAAAGGTACCGCCTGCCGTTACGGCGGTGAGGAATTTGTTATCCTGCTTGATTCAAACAATTCCGAGTTTGCCGTTTCCGTGGCCGAAAAGATACGTCAGACCATAGAGTCCACTTCTGTTCCTTACAATGAGGGCAGCAAGGTTACACTGGTTTCCATAACCGTCAGCATCGGTGTTTCCATCTGGGAATCAAAGATGGAACGTGTCGAGCTGATAGAGCATGCCGATAAAGCACTGTATGCGGCTAAGAAGGGCGGCAGAAACCGCGTAGTACTCTGGACCAAAGATCTTGAAAAATAATATAAATAAAAAAGGATCCGCTTCCTTATTGGGGAGCGGATTCCTGTCTTTCACATTCTTTTATTCTTTCTGATACCATTTCCTTTAATGTGGAGTTGGGTGCTGTTTCGAGCATCTTACGATAGCTGTCTAAAGCTTCCTGAAATCTTCCTAAAGTCTGGTATGTTTTTCCTAAATAGTAAAGCGGGCTGTCATATCCGGGTTCCATATCGGCTGCTGCCTTAAACCATGTGATGGCTTCTTCGTACATTTCTTTTTCGTACATTTCCTTGGCTGCCGAATATACCTTTGATGATGCCTGGGGATATATCTCGGATCTCATGCTCTGTAAGATGTTAAGAGCATATTCCTGAGCTATCTCGTTTTCATCGATCTTCCAAAGCTTATATGCCAGGGATACGAGCTCGTCGTTCGTATACTCCTTTTTTCCCATCAGCGTCTTATATTCATCCCACGCTTCAAAGAATGTTTCATAGCTCTGGCTGTTAACGTCTATGTTTGTTCCGTCCGATGTACCCACTCTGCCGTTAAGCCTGCTGATCTCTTTTTCGAGATTGGTAACGGTTTTCTGCAGCTGCGAGATGGTGGCTGATTTTGCTGACATCTCGGCGCTGTAGTCAATCTGGGAGCTTTCATACTCTGCCTTCATGTTTTTCTTGACCGTAGGGACGATGAGCCACTGTGCACAGATGATACCCAGTACCACGCCTATGATCAGGTTAACAAAAGGAAGTATGCTCGGTTTTTCTTCCTTATATGAGAACTTGGCTTCTATGGGCTTGTCGCCTGCTCCCTCTTCGTTGAGTACGTCAAGGTCGCCTTCGCCTTCTATGCTGCTGCCGGTAAGCTCCTGGCGGTACTGGAGCAGCACGGTGTTTCCCATATCTACCTTTAGTCCCATGTTTATGAGCCTGTACGCTTTTGCATTCTCACCTGTCTCCATATATATGAGAGCCAGCAGCTGGTATGCTTTTATGAGTTTTCTGTTAAGGCTGAGCGCACGTTTCAGCTGGATCACCGCCAGATCGAAGTTATGCTGTCTGGCTTCTTCCAGTGCTAAGTTATATTTTTTTATGGCCTGATTCATGTCATCAAGCTTTGTTGTATCTCTCTGGACCCTCTCAAGGAAATAATCGGCTTCGTTATCCTCAGGGTCTAGGTGACGGCTGACTACCCACGCTGAAAGTGAGTTTACTATGTCACCCATTTCATAATATATGAGCCCGAGCAGATTTCTCGCATCGCTGTTGTGCTTGTCGAACTCCAGACTTTTTTCCAGCACGGATACCGCAGCTGTCAGGTTACGTACCTGTGCCATGCGCAGTCCCCTGTTGTAGAATATGTTGGAACGTTCGACCAGTTTTCTTGCGGGTGCAAGATCAAATCCGCATTCTTCGCACCGGCGTCTGCTCGAGGTCACTGGATTTCCGCAATATGGACAAATCATACTTTCACTTTTTCCTATCTTTGTTACGGTTAACGGCTGTATTCATCATAGCCATTGGTGAAACCTCTGAGCTTTTCCGCTATCTGTGCGTCCTGCATTTCCTGCATATTTCGGGCCAGACTGATGACTATGTCCGAAATATCTCTGAGTTTTTCTTCAGCTATCGTGTCTTCAACACGGTCAATTTCCATTGATGGCTGGAATTTTGAAACTTCCTCGTCAAAATCTATCATTTCATTTCCTCTATTGTTGGAAACCATTAGGTTTCCTTCGATATTACCGCATCAAACGTTACGCGGGCCGACTGTCAAACGCTGCTAACGCAGCATTCGGCAATTAATAAGCCTTACCCCAGTATACAAGTGTCTTTGCGGGTCTGCCGCAGCATACGCATACGTCTGAGATCTTCTCCTGTTCGAAAGGCATACATCTTGATGTAGCTGTGGTATCTTCCTTGATCTTGTTTTCACAAGCCTCATCCATACACCACATAGCCTTTACGAAACCGGGCTTGTTGTTGATGGCATCTACGAACTCTTCGTATGTAGTTGCCGAATATGTATGTGCATCACGATGCTTTCTTGCTGTCTCAAGCATGTTACTCTGGATCTCATCAAGGAGCTCGGGTAACTTGGTCTCGATATCAGTAAGTGCTACAGTGATCTTTTCTCCTGTATCTCTGCGTGCTATGATGCATGTACCTGCTTCAATGTCCTTGGGACCGATCTCGATACGTGTGGGGAAGCCTCTCATTTCCTGCTCTGAGAACTTGAATCCGGGACGCTTGTCGGTATCGTCTACCTTTACACGTATTCCCTTTGCCTTGAGTGCTGCTGCGATCTCGTTAGCTTTATCAAGTACGCCGGGCTTGTTCTGCATGATGGGGATGATGACTGTCTGGATGGGAGCTACTCTGGGAGGAAGCTTAAGTCCCGAATCATCTCCGTGTACCATGATCACACCGCCGATAAGACGGGTTGACATACCCCATGAGGTCTGGTAAACGTATGAAAGCTTGTTGTCCTTATCTGTATACTGTATATCAAATGCTCTCGCAAAGCCGTCACCAAAATTGTGGCTGGTACCGGACTGAAGAGCCTTTCCGTCATGCATAAGAGCCTCGATGGTATAAGTAGCCTCTGCTCCGGCAAACTTTTCCTTATCGGTCTTTCTGCCCTTTATAACAGGGATTGCAAGCACCTCTTCGCAGAACTGTGCATAGAGGTTAAGCATCTGCTTTGTCCTGTTCTCTGCGTCCTCTGCAGTAGCATGTGCGGTATGTCCTTCCTGCCACAAGAACTCTCTGGAACGAAGGAAGGGACGTGTGGTCTTTTCCCAACGTACTACGCTGCACCACTGGTTATATACCTTGGGAAGGTCTCTGTAGGAATGTACTATGTTTGCGTATAAGTCACAGAACAGAGTCTCGGATGTGGGACGTACACAGAGCTTTTCCTGTAAAGGCTCCAAGCCTCCCTGTGTTACCCATGCTACTTCGGGTGCGAAGCCTTCTACATGGTCCTTTTCCTTTTCAAGAAGTGACTCGGGGATGAACATAGGCATGTATACGTTCTCTACGCCTGTTTCCTTGAATCTTTCGTCAAGCTGCTTCTGTATAAGCTCCCAGATAGCATATCCTGCGGGCTTGATAACGAGACAGCCCTTTACGCTTGAATAGTCAACGAGTTCTGCTTTTAATACGATGTCTGTATACCATTGTGCGAAATCCTCGCTCATTGAGGTTATCGCTTCTACTTGTTTTTTCTCTTCTGCCATGATTTCGTTCTCACTTTTTTATTATTTATTTGTTTTATACCTCATCCGTCAGCTTCGCTGACACCTTCCCCTTGAGGGGGAAGGCTTTTAAGGTTTTTATATACTTAAGCCAAGTATTTCTTTAACATTTCTACCTTATCGGTCTTTTCCCAAGGAAGGTCAAGGTCGTTTCTTCCGAAGTGACCGTAGCTTGCTGTCTGCTTGTAGATGGGACGACGAAGGTCGAGCATCTTTATGATACCTGCGGGACGAAGGTCGAAGTGTTCCCTTACGATCTCGAGGAGTTTTTCGTTTGAAAGCTTTCCTGTGCCGAAGGTGTCAATGTTGATGGATGTGGGCTCTGCTACGCCGATAGCGTATGAAACCTGGATCTGGCACTTTTCTGCAAGTCCTGCGGCTACGATGTTCTTTGCTACGTATCTTGCTGCGTAGCATGCGGATCTGTCAACCTTTGTCGGATCTTTTCCGGAGAATGCTCCGCCGCCGTGAGGTGCTGCACCGCCGTAGGTGTCTACAATGATCTTTCTGCCTGTAAGTCCCGAATCACCTGAAGGTCCGCCGATTACGAATCTACCGGTGGGATTGATGAAGATCTTGGTATCCGCATCGATCATACCTGCGGGGATAACTGCGTCTATAACGTATTTTCTTACGTCCTCATGGATCTTTTCCTGAAGTACGTCGGGATCGTGCTGTGTGGATACTACTATGGCCTCTATTCTTGCGGGCTTTCCGTCCTCTCCGTATTCCACTGTTACCTGGCTCTTGCCATCAGGTCTAAGGTAAGGCAGTGTGCCGTTTTTCCTTACTTCCGCGAGCTTCTTTGAAAGCTTGTGTGCCATTGAGATGGCATATGGCATAAGTTCGGGGGTTTCGTTGGTCGCATATCCGAACATCATACCCTGATCGCCGGCTCCGACATTATCGATATCAGCTTCTGCGTAGCTGTCGTTTATCTTTTCTTCTTCCTCGATGGTATGCCCGAAGCTTGACTTTGTCTCAAGGGCTTTGTTTACACCCATGGCGATATCCTTTGACTGCTCGTCAAGTGCCACCATAACACCGCAGGTATCTGCATCAAAGCCGTATTTTGCTCTGGTATATCCTATATCCCTGATAGTGTCCCTTACTATCTTCTGGATGTCCACATACTCGCTGGTTGTAACCTCGCCCATTACCAGTACAAGACCTGTTGTACAGCATGTCTCGCAGGCTACTCGGCTGTATGGATCCTTTGCCAGCATGGCATCCAGTATCGCGTCACTTATCTGAT
>JAFZJK010000217.1 GCA_017553965.1 Lachnospiraceae bacterium
CAAGTGTTTTTTAACATCCGGCGATCAATTTTACCTGGCCGTACTGCAGGTAAAATAGAGTATTTGATATTTCTCTGCTAGGAACTCCAAGAACTCTCTAACGTTCTTTAATTTACTGTCATCCAGGTTTACGAAGGGATCGTCCATGATAAGGAAAGGTATCTCCTCGGTATACATGGCATCCGCAAAGGATACTCGCAGTGCTATGCCGAACAGATCCCTGTAACCGGTACTGAACAGCTCCGCGTCGCGTTGGAGACCTGCTTCATCTATGGTTATGTTGGTATTGGCATCCATGTGGAGTACATCAGGATCAAGTCCCGTTATTGCCTTATAATATGTCTTTAGACTCTCAAGCAACGGCTTTACATACCGTGAAGTCATGGTTTCCTTAGCCTTTACCAATGCCTCCTTGGCTGTGCTTGTGTATTTATATAGTTTCTTTTCTTCATCCTGCTCGGTCTTTAATATTTTTAAGGTATCCCCGAGCTCTTCCCACTCATCCAGGCTTTCCCTTAACGCGTTTAACCTGTTCTCATAGGCTATGATGTTTTGCCTTGCGTTATCTATGGACGCATCTATCTTTTGAGCATCACTTTCTACATCCTTTAATGATAATCCATGTTCCTCGGGAGCCTCGCTTAACTCGTCTTTATGCTGTTCTTCGTAGTCGGATACCGCTTTTTGTGCTTCTTTTAGGTTTTTTCCGGCGTCATAGTAATCATCCGCCATATCTCTCAGTTTTAGCAGCTGCTCATCCGGTTTTTCTTCCAGCGTAAATCCGTACTTCTTTAAAAACTCCTCCACCTGCTGCCTTAGCTCTCTGTACTGGGCTACCGCAGTATCATAACGCTGTTCTTTTTCTGAAAGTGTGCGGTATTTAACGCACGCGCCTTCTAAGTCATGAAGTTTTCCCTTTAAGGAATCCCCCGTCAGGCTTTCGGTAGAATCTGCCGTAAACGGTTCGCTTACAGTATAATTATTTAGGTATGCTGCAATCTCTGTCTTTAGTGCCTCGGTTTTTTCGGCATTTCCGCCCAATGCTGCTTTTTCTTTCTTGTTTTTAATGACGTTTACTTCCGCATACTGACCGGATATAGCCATAAGGTCATCCTGTACATGCTCCGGAATAAAGCTTATGCCAAACCTAGACAGATATTTTTCCGTACTAAGGTTTATGGTCCTGATCTTTTCTTCAAGCCCGGTCCGGCGGCGGCTTAGTTCCTCGCTTTCCATATTTAAGCCAGCCGTCTTCTTTTTATTGCCAAATAAAAGTATAAGACCTGTAACGGCTATACACAGCCCGACGCCGGCAAGTATTCCGCCGACTATAGGTGAAACATTTATAGATTCTCCGATAATAAGCAGGATCACTCCCGCCAAAAGTATCACTGCACCTATCAAAAGAGCCGTCACAGGCAGGTTCTTTCCCTTCTTTATCTCGGATACCTTTTTGTTATGCTCTTCCTGAGCGCTGCATACAGCCTTCAGCTCTGCTGCATCTTCATTTCTTTCGTTCCAGCTTTTTACCGCCTCTTTAAACTCCTCGTCTCCCTTAGGGAATAGCGCAGCTGTTTTATTTAGGATTTTTTCTTCCTCTTCGGTAAGGCTTTCAGCAGCTGCAAGCTGTTCTGTCCTTATAAGCTCGGAGCATTTTTCGGATATGGCATTCATCTGCTCTTCTTCCGGTACTCCGCCCTCAAATACCTTTTCATAATGGCTTAACTGTGTTTTTTCCTCAGCGGAAAGAGTATATGACGAGAGCTCCGATTCCTTTGACTTTAAGGCATGTGAAACAGGAAGTATTCCGTTTATCTCTTCCATTCCGGGTACTTCATCCTTAAAGTTTTTGCGGTTATTCTCAAGCACTGCGGCCTTTGCCGCTACTGTATCCAGCAGCCTTTTTCTTTCACTGAATATGGTTTCCTTCGCTTTTTCTTCATTAAGCTTTTTCTGCAGTTTGGTATTTTCTTCCCTTGTGCCAAGGAGCTGTTTTATGGTACCGCGCGCCACTTCCAGCTTCTTCTCCTGCTCAGTTATGCTTTCTTTTATCCCTTCGCCTTCCTTGACCATACGCTCATATTTTGTGATCTCGTCCTTCCTTTTGCTTATGGATCCGGTAGCTCTCCTGGGATTAAGAGCGTTAAGTTTTTCTGTTAAGATCTTTAGAGCATTGTCATAATTACTCAAGTCATCCGAGTTGTCCACCAGCTTACCCACCTTGGAGGATATTACATCGGTCGACGAGGTGACGGCGTCATTCTGCCCTATAAATACCGAACGCATGAAGGATTCGTTGTTTATGCCGAACAGCTCTTCCCCGATCTTAGTCGTATAATCCTTTGAGATCATGTTGGTGTTATAGTCTCTTAGCTCAAAGGAGTCTTCGGCCTCTTTTTCGCCGAATATCCTGGTAAGTATGTATGTTTTTCCGCCTTTTTCAAAGGTTATCCTGCCTCCGTAGGTACCGCCCTGCCAAGGCTTAAAACGCTTACGCTCGTTTTCGGTTATGCTTCTTTTCGTGTCCCCCAGAAAACCATAGAACATGGTCCTAAGGAAAGTGGCAAGACTGCTTTTTCCCCAGCCGTTATCCTTAAGGATCACATTGAGGCCCTTTTCGAGATCCAGGTCAAAATCATGTAGTTTTCCGAAGTTTTCGATATGACAGGATATAAGTCTCATATTTTTTCCCCCATTATGGCACTGAGTCCTATCTTTATTACATAGGGTTTGTCGGTTTCATCTATATCGGGATCGTTAAGCACACTTCGTACAAACTCTCCCTTTAACGAACTGTCGAGAGCATAGTCGTTAGGCTCTACGTAAGGTATGGTCTCATCATATATCTTTACGAAAAAGAACTTGTCGGAAAATGCCGCGAGGATGTATTCGATATCCTTTTCGCAGTCGATATCGACACTTCCCTGAAGCACTATCTTTATCATGTCGGTAACCCCGGCTCCAGTTTTTTCGATAGCAGCTCCGGCTGCGGTTATGATCTCCGGTGAGGTCATGCAGTTTGATATATCACAGTCCACGGTATACAGCTTTCTTGATGCAAAAGGGATAAGTTCATATGTGCATTTCTGTGAATTCTCATCCACATCAAGGAGCATAAAGCCATGCTCGCCACATTCATCAAAGCCACGCCCGTCTAAGCATCCCGGGTAGCAGTACACTCCGCGTGCATCAAGTTTTTCCTGTTTAAATGCATGGATATGTCCCAGTGCCAGGTAGTCTATAGCCTTGTTCCTTAGAGCCTTTATGTTGATCGCCTCTGTTTTATCTTTTGTCTTGGATGCACTCCCCGATTCCTGTCCGTGCAGGAGTACTATATTGAAGCAGCTGTTATCGAGTACCAGCGTATTGTATATGCTGCCCGAGTTGGAGCTGTCCAGCTCTATCCCGCTGACGGATATCCTGCCTCCCGCTTCAAGGTAAGTCTGCCATCTGGTACCGAAAAGCTTCAGGTTGGCAGGCACGGACTCGGGATCGCTAAAGAAGTTTCCACAGTCATGGTTTCCCTTTAAGTAGTAAAACCTGATGTCGGGATGTGTGAGTATGGCGTTTTTTACGGTATTGGCCGCAGTTGCGGATACGTTGTTTTTATCAAACAGATCCCCCGCGATAAGGATGATCTCCACGTTTTCCTTTACGGCATAGTCCACCATCCTGATAAATGTATTGAGGATCTCTCCTTTTCTTAGTTTTGCCTTTTCCTTGTCCAGATTTGCCTCCAGCTTTGAGTCAAGATGAAGGTCGGCACAGTGTATTATCTTCATATTTATCACACCCCATCAGTATGCTGTTTTTACTACTGTTACTACAGTTTTATTTTATCTGATATAGGGATTCCATTTCAAGAATTTTTTTGATAATTTATTAAAAAATTCTTAAATTCTACCGCTGTTATTTCTTGATTTCCTATAGAAAGAATG
>JAFZJK010000025.1 GCA_017553965.1 Lachnospiraceae bacterium
CCGTGAAGGTAACGATATGTACAACGAAATGAAGGAGTCGGGCGTTATCGAGAAGACCGCCTTAGTATACGGTCAGATGAACGAGCCGCCCGGAGCTCGTATGAGAGTAGGTCTTTCAGGACTTACCATGGCTGAGTATTTCCGTGATGTTAAGAATCAGGACGTGCTTCTCTTTATCGATAATATTTTCCGTTTCACCCAGGCAGGTTCCGAGGTTTCGGCTCTTCTTGGCCGTATGCCTTCAGCCGTAGGTTACCAGCCTACACTTGCTACCGAAATGGGCGCACTTCAGGAGAGAATTACTTCTACGAGAAAGGGTTCGATCACTTCCATCCAGGCCGTATACGTACCTGCCGATGACCTTACCGACCCCGCTCCCGCTACAACATTTACCCACCTTGATGCTACCACGGTTCTTTCACGTGATATCGCAAGCCAGGGTATTTATCCGGCTGTTGATCCTCTTGATTCGACCAGCCGTATCCTTACTCCCGATATCGTAGGTGAGGAGCATTATACTATCGCCCGTTCCGTACAGAAGGTTCTGCAGCGTTATAAAGAGCTTCAGGATATCATCGCCATCATGGGTATGGACGAACTTTCAGAGGAAGACAAGACTACAGTAGCCCGTGCACGTAAAGTACAGCGTTTCCTGTCACAGTCATTCTCAGTAGCAGAGCAGTTTACCGGTCTGCCCGGAAAATATGTTCCTTTGAAGGAAACACTCAGAGGCTTTAAGATGATCCTTGACGGCGAGTGCGATGCTATACCCGAGAGTGCATTCCTCTTTGTCGGAAGCATTGACGAAGTATTCGAGAAAGCTAAAAAATAACCTACTGATGAGGTGTCATTAGAAAGGAAAAAAACTATATGAATACATTTCCCATTCAGATAGCTACACCGGACGGACTTTTATATTCCGGTGACATAGAAAGAGTTAAGGTGAGGGCCGTTACCGGTGACATGGCAGTACTTGCAGGCCACTGTAACTTCTGCACCGCTCTTGGTATGGGAGAAGCCTATATACGTCTTGAAGACGGTACCACAAGATATGCGGCATGTATAGGCGGTATGCTTAGCGTTATGGACGGCACCTGCCATCTGCTCGCTACCACCTGGGAGTGGAAAGAAGATATTGATGAGCAGCGTGCTCTTTCCGCAAAGGAAAGAGCCGAGGCACGTCTTAAGGAAGCTGACCTCAGTGAGCGCGACCAGCGTATAGCCGAGGCCAAGCTCCATCGTGCACTTGTCCGTTTAAGCGTAATACAGTAATACTTATGAGGAGGTATTTACAGTGAAAAGAAGTATTAAGAAATTTGCAGCATTTGTTCTTGCTCTTGCACTTGCTTTCCAGGCAGTAGCTTTTGTCTCCCCTTACAAAGCATTTGCAGATGAAGAGCCCGTAGTAATATCCGCACCGGTAGGAACCAATGCGGAATCCGGTTATACCGAAGAAGAACTGGAAAAACTGGGATTTAACTATTACGGCGGATCAAGTCTTATTGGTTATTTCGGTGAAGAAGCCGATCTGGTGGTTCCCAGTGTGCCCGGCGTAACTTACTTATCCCTTAGTTGGAATCCCGAAGTTAAAACTCTTACCATTCCCGAGGGTATCGACGATGTTTATATCGGCGGACTTTACAATGTTGAAAAGATCGTTTTCCCCTCCACCCTTAAGTGGCTCGAGATAGATAGCTGTAATGAGCTTAAATCACTCGATCTTTCAACATTAAACCTTAACGGCTGTTATATCAGCTACTGCGATAAACTTGAAGATGTTAAGCTTAATAAAGCCCAGAACGTAACTCTTACCGATCTTCCCGCTCTCAAGAGCATCAATATCCCTTCAAATACTTCCTACTTTAATATAATAGGTACCAGTTTTGATGCGATAAAGATCGATCCCAACAACGTAAGTGATTACAAGATCAAGAACGGCGGCCTGTACCGTACAGAAAACACCTGGGATGACGACAGCCGTGTAAAGGTGCTTGCAGGTATTGATTCTTCCCTTTCAACCATCAATGTTGAATCAGGTACCGTTATCATCGACCAGCTCAACCTTTCAGGTCAGTACTACAAGGTAGATACCATCAATCTTCCTTCTTCCGTAGAAAAGATCAACGCATATGCTTTTTACGGCGCAAGCGGACTTAAGAATATCAATCTTCCCAAGAACGTGATCTCTCTCGGTGCCTATGCTTTCTCAGGCACAGGTATTGAAAGCATTACCATCCCCGCATCCGTTACATACATTAACGGAGATGCTTTTGCAGATTATGACGGAAAAGTAACTCTGGCTAAGAACACAGGAGTACTCAGATCCTATAAAGACGGTATCTACATTGAAGAAGAATGGTGGGGAGAAAAGGAATACAAGCTTGTTTACTATCCCAACGACAAGACTACCATCGAGTTTTTAGAGGGAACCGGTGATATAGGCGAAAATGTATTAAAGAACTGTTCAATAAAAGAGCTAACCTTACCTGAAGGTCTTACTTCATTGTACATCGATCTGTCCAATGCCAAGTCGCTCACCACACTTACTCTTTCTTCCACAGTAAATTATGTAAATACATATGGACTCAGATACGCTCCCGCACTGATGAATATCTTTGTGGATGAGAACAATAAGTCATTTGTATCTGTAGACGGATGCCTTTATGATAAGGAAATGACCACTCTTTATCTGGCTCCTACCATGAAGGAAGAGATAAGGATCCCCGAAGGAGTTCTTTCATTAGGTTATTATGCTGTTCATAACTCCTACATCGGCGATGAATACGACGATCCCGATAACTATAAAGAGATCCAGCCTACCGTTTACTTCCCGAAGAGTCTTGAGAATTTTGAGTGGTACGGCTTCTCATTCGGAAAAGCATATGTTTATGCCGATACTCAATTAGCTATGTACTTGGATTACATGAACTCTGACTACCGTGAATGGTATCCGGATGATCAGATGTATCTGGATTCAAGATATGATTATGAGCTTCTTGACTCTCCTAAGGATCTGCTTAACTCAATCTATGTTATTGATTCAGTAACTGTTAAGAAGGGTAAAAAGAACCAGGATGCGGCTGTTAATACCGGTGTTATCACACCTTACGGTGTATTGGCTGCTTCCAAGCTCATAGTCGGAAACAATTCCGAATGTCAGGTAACCTTTAAGTCCTCCAACAAAAAGATCGCCAAGGTCAACAAGACCACAGGTGAGATCAAGGGCGTAAAGAAAGGCACCTGTACGATCAACGTAAAGTGCGTTATCAATACCGGCAAAAAGAAATATTCCAAGACCTTTAAGATCAAAGTAAAAGTTAAATAATACATAATAAGGGCACGCGTTCCTTTGCACTGTATGTGCCAAGGTTACCGCGTGCCCTACTTTTCAAATTTTGTATGATCAGTCGGAGGTAACTATGAATATAGAAAATCTTCACCTATTTAGACGCAGGTTCATACCTGACGAGCTTACACCTCTAAAGGACGATATAGTCCTTAAATTTGAAGACAACCTGCTTATCACAAGCTGGAAAACTCTTAATCCCCGCCCTGATTTTGCTGCGGGTATCTCCGCCTATTTTATCGACAAAGGCTGGAAGGTCAGCAAATTCCTGGACTGCGAAGGTAATGTAAAGTACTGGTACTGCGACATCATAGATTGTATCATCGATGAAGAAACCAATACATTTACCTACGAAGATCTTCTTTTTGATGTTGTTGTATACCCTAACGGAAATGTTAAGGTACTCGACTGTGACGAAGCTGCCGAAGCCTGTGAAAAAGGACTTATCACAAAAGATCAGCTGTTAAAAGGCCTTCGCTCCATGAACGAGCTTTTAAACAATGTATATCACGGCAGATTCGACAGGCTCCAGAGCGTCATAGAAAATGTCCGGTAGACAGACCCTGTTCATACGTCCGGTCATGCTTCACAGCACTTTTTATGAGAGCTTGCCTATCCTTCTTA
>JAFZJK010000026.1 GCA_017553965.1 Lachnospiraceae bacterium
CCGGCTATGGATAAAGGTCTGTCCAGCCAGGTATTAAGTATCGGGCCACCGTACACTTCGGTATTTACTCTTAAGTAACCTCTCTGCTCAAGCTCTGCTACAGGCTTTATGTGCAGGCAGGGAAAATCCGTATGGGCAGCTGCAATGTGGATCGATCCGTTCTTTTTGTTTGAATTATCTTTACGTTTTGCAGGTACATTAAATGCAAACAATGAGGTCTTAAACGGGATCACATAATATTTCCCGCCCTGTTCTATCTTCCAATCTTCACTCAGCTGCAGGGCTTTGTAGCCTGCTGCTTCCAAGAGCTTTCTTGATTCCTCCACGGTATGATATGGTGATACTGCTTTTTTTATAAAGTCAGCAAGTCTTTTTGATGCGTTATTTTTTGTTGGCATATCATACTCCTTTTCTACATATATTCACATATTCTATATACCAGATAAAGCGGTAAACTATATGTTTCTGTATTTTCAACCATGTTTTTACCAATATTCTTAAGTGAAAACTTAAAGCCAACAGGCGGTGAATATTTTTTTGCAAACTGCCTATAACTCTTAGCCATGGTATTATCAGCTGCTTTTACCTCTATAGGGATTATTTTGCCATGGTATTCTGAAATAAGATCAAGCTCGGCCGTATTCCCTGACCGCCAAAACCACGCCGGAAGTTCCTGATTGACAAGTTCACACAACACATAGTTTTCAGCCATAGCACCTTTAAACTTTTGATACAGGTCTGATTTCTCAAGGATGGTTTTATAATATATCCCGGCTTTACACCGCATTAGACCTATATCAGAAAAATACAACTTAAAATATTCCGCATCCGCGGTACTCGAAAGAGGTATCTCAGGCTTTTCAACCTTATCAAGCTTGTGAACAAGTCCCGCATCTATAAGCCATTGTACGGATGTCTCAAGTTCTTTCGCCCTTGCCCCCTGTTTTACTCTTGAAAAAATAAATTTATTGTTTTCTTTTGCCAGCTGTTCCGGCATACAATCAAGTATAGCCCTTAAATTCTGCAGTTCATCCTTTGGCGCATGCTTCACAAGGTCATCGCTGTAATCCCTTAATATGCTATTCTGTATCTTCTCTACACTTTCAAAATCGTGATTATCTATCCAGTCCTGCACTACCTCGGGCATCCCGCCGACTATATAATATTTTTTTAAATAATCCTCCAATGGAGTGGTAAACAATCCGGGAAGCTCTGCAGACTTATCATATTTTTCCAATCCGGTAATGTACTTTTCACCGCCGTCAGCCACAACAAATTCCCTAAAACTCAGCGGAAACATCCTAAGTCTGTCTACTTTCCCAACCGGAAATGAAACTTCGTTTGACCTCAAAGCAACTCCAAGCAGTGACCCCGCAGCGATCAGATGAAGATCTCTTTTCTTTTCACAAAAATACTTTAACGAAGTGATCGCTTTGGGACATACCTGAATCTCATCGAATACAAGCAAAGTGGATCCAACCGTGATCTTTTTATTCAAAATAAGACTGCCCAAGGCATCAAGTATCCTGTCCGTATCAAAATTGTAATCAAAAATATCTCCTGCTTCGGGAGTTTCTTCAAAATTAATATATGCTACGTCTTCAAAAAAAAGATTACCGAATTCCAAGATAGACGAAGTTTTTCCGCACTGACGGACCCCTGTCAAGATCAGCGGCTTACGTTTTTTACTATTTTTCCAGCTTACAAGTTTTTCTATAATATCTCGTTTTATCATAGTCTCTCCCAATCCGGAATCAATGCCCCTTTTCTTTTATAATATGTCCGGGAAAGCAAAAAGTCAAGGGCGAATTACATTTTTTCATATGTATTTTTGTATTTTGCACATTTTTTCATATGTATTTTTGTAAAGGATGCAAAAACAGGGCAGCCCCCACGGACTGCCCCCACTAAACTTTAGAAATTCCTATAAAGGTCTATAAATTACAGAACATCCCAGAATTTGTTTTCAAACTCGGCACAGGTCTTAAAAATATTACATAATGTTTCCTTTGTCTTATCATCTATACCGGTAGTTATCCTGTCTTCTATACCTTTCCAAGTTTCGTTTGTATCCACATATTCCTTGGATGTGTATGCGTCAAACCAGAACTTGTACTGCGATCTTTCTATCTTTTCTCCATAATTATCATACAGAGTTTTACCCAAATATGCATAATTCCAGCAACACTGAAGAAGTGCGGTAAATCCGCCCAAAAGTCCGGTATTGTCAATCGTCTCGTTATAGAAGTTAATGTAATCGGTTATCACTCGGTTCTTACCGACAGTTTTTATGTCTTCTTCAGTTATTCCGAGTTTTTTCATGGCAGGGAGATGCACATTGTCTATTTCAAACATTGTAACATCTACTGCCAACTTTAAAAAGCTGTCAACTTCACTATCATCAGATAGTTCCAGCAATCTTTCAAGGATTTTTTTATAGTCAAGAAGATAATAGTAGTCCTGAAGCATATACCATTTGTATCTGTCGCCATCCATTGTACCGTCGGCCATCTTGATCAGGAATTCCTTTTTTGATGCCTGATCCCAAAGTGCTTCTACCTGTGTAAAAAATACATCTGTTATTTTCACTTATCCGTTCTCCTTTACTTATTTTTCTGCGATAATAGCAACATATCCGCCACTCTTGTATCCTTCAGAGACCTCCTCGGGCCCTTCATTGGTGTACATAGGATTCTTAATAAGAGTCTGATAGAACTTAAAATCTTTTATACCGAGATTCTTTAATACGTTGATCTTTTCTTCCGTAGTATGCCATACACCCGAAGAAGCAAGTGCGAGAGGATAAGGAAGTTCAGGCATTGCGCCCTCAAGATATTCATGATCGTATGTATTTAAGCTCTTTCCTAAAAGATACATGAAACCAAATGCGCTTTCCTTCGGAACATCAAGAAGGATCAGTTTACCGTTTTTCTTGATAGCTTTTAAGCATTTCTCATATACAGGTACGAGATCCTCCATATAACTGGAACTACCGTTGAAATAAATGATATCATAAGACTCATCCTTAAGCTCCACGTCCTCGATAAGACCATATTTAATAACTTTAACTCCACGTTTCTCCGCTATCCTTCCCATATCCTCAGAAGGCTCTATACCGTCAATATTGGAACTGTCAATGTAGCTTTCAAAAAGTCCGCTGCCACATCCTACCGATAACAGCTTCTTTCCGCTTATATCTCCGAGTACCTTTTCAAAGAGTCTTAACTCGCTTGTGAAAAGATTCTCGTTTTTCATGAACCACTCATCATATTTATCTGCGTATCCATCAAATTTCTGTTTTCCCATGTTATTACTCTCCTATATTATGCAAATCTTCCTGTAAGATCAAAATTGTGCTGCATCGGGCCGCTTCCTTTTCCGAGATCCAGCATAGCGGCAAGTGCGCCTGATATATACTCTTTTGCTTTTCTTACTGCGTCTTCCAAACTGAGTCCTTTGGCAAGGTTTGATGCTATGGCTGATGACAGTGTACAGCCTGTTCCGTGAGTATTGGGATTATTGATTCTTTTACCCTCAAACCATACAAACTTGTTATCTCGGCCACCTCTGTATAGAAGGTCATTTGCATCATTTACTGTATGTCCGCCTTTAAGCAAAACCGCACAGTTATATTTAGTGCCTATAAACTCTGCTGCTTCCTGCATCTGATCTACGTTTTTAATCTCCATACCTGACAAGATCTCTGCCTCGGGAATATTAGGTGTGGTTACGGTTGCTATTGGGAGTAAAACTGATGTCAGTGTATCGATGGCCTCATCCTGTAAAAGTTTAGAACCACTCGTTGCCACCATGACCGGATCTACCACTATGTTTTTTGCTCCGTAGAATTTCAACCTCTCGGCTATAACCCGTATAAGGTCTGATGAAGATACCATTCCTATTTTTACCGCATCAGGAAATATATCTTCAAATACTGCATCTAGCTGTTGCTTAAGGAATTCCGGTGTAACCTCCGAAATAGCTCTAACGCCGGTCGTGTTCTGGGCAGTGAGTGCCGTAATGGCGGTCATCCCATATACACCATTCATAGTCATGGTTTTAAGATCTGCTTGAATACCGGCGCCTCCGCAGGAATCACTTCCCGCGATTGATAATACTGTTTTCATAAATTAGTCCTTTCATATAGTATTATTTTTATTAAGCGATCCAAGGTGGTGCCCCCGATGGACCGCTGTAATGCACTTTTTATAGATTTAATTTTTGAAACATAGCTGCCGACAGCTCTTCAGCTGCCTTCTTAGGGTCTTCAGCCTTCATTACGGCTGATACTACACAGACTCCGACAATCGGAATACCCTTTAAGACATCTATATTATCCTTATTTAACCCGCCAATGGCATTTACCGGGATAGGAACCGCATGACATATCTTATCAAGCATTTCAGTAGATGTAAGAATAGTTTTTACTTTTGTAGTAGTAGGATAGATTGCTCCGACTCCCAGATAATCAGCGCCCTGTTCATAAGCTTCTGCAGCCTGTTCAACGGTCTTTGCTGTAGCTCCGATTATCTTATCCGAACCCCAGAGTTTTCTTGCGATATGTATAGGCAGATCGCTCTGTCCCAGATGAACTCCTTCCGTATCTGCCGCCATAGCGATATCAAGACGATCATCAATTATTAATGGAACATTATATTGCATTGTCAGCTCATGCACAGCCCTTGCAAGCTCCAGGTACTCTCTGGTCGTTCTTTCCTTTTCTCTAAGCTGTACCAAAGTAACTCCACCGTCAAGTGCAACTTTTACACGTCTTAAAAATTCATCTTTTTCATATAGCGTACTGTCTGTTATAAAATACAGTCTCGAATTGAAGTCTTTCATATATAGCCTTTCTGTGGGCTTATACCCTTTGATCTGCCTTCTGTCTTCTTAATATCTCTTCATCCGTAACAGTTGAAAGCCTGTCCAAGAGATTTACCATAAATGTACCGCTGCCTTTTTCCGTTTCGGCCAATTCTCCGCATACTCCAAACATTAAGGATGCAGCCAATGTCGCTTCATATCCGTCTGCCACAGATAGAAACGCAGCACACAAAGCGCCAAGCATACACCCTGTTCCGGTAACTGTCGTAAGTTGAGAGCTTCCGTTTTTTACATGTGTTACTCTCCTACCGTCGGTAATGATGTCCGTTGCCCCGCTGGCAAGTATCGTAGTATGTAATGTGCCAGCAAGTTCAATAGCAGCTTTTTCCGCTTCTTCTACCGTCAAGGATATATCGGCATCAACTCCGCTTGAAGAATACTCCTGACGATAAAGAGCATATATCTCAGAGTAATTGCCTTTTATTACTGTCGGTATTGATTCATTGATCAGCAAAAAAGCATAATCTCTTCTTGTTTTAAGACATGCGATCCCACAAACATCCAGGACGGATCTGAGGTTGTTTTTGCCTGCTTCCTTAGTAGAGATAAGCATGGATTCTTTTCTGACATCAGTGATATTTCCCAGATTAAGCATCAACGCACCGGCACTTTTTGTGATGATAGCAGCCTCTTCGGGATGCTCTGCCATCATCGGACGGGCACCCGTGGACAGTATCGTATTTGCA
>JAFZJK010000218.1 GCA_017553965.1 Lachnospiraceae bacterium
CCT
Source organism: Lachnospiraceae bacterium (assembly GCA_017553965.1). Next base: position 4 of record JAFZJK010000218.1, read on the forward strand.
GAAGCTGAAACGGAAAAGCGCGGGGATGCCAATATGTCGGAGCTAAAGAAGAAGCTTACCTCCATACCCGGACTCGATTTTAATACGGCTCTGTGCTACTGCGGTGGCGAGGAAGCAATACTGGCCGAGATCACGGCCGATGTGGCTAAGGAAGCTCCGGTGAGAGCCGAGAGGATGAGAAAGAATCTGGCAGCTAAGGATATCAAAGCTTACGGTATAGATGCACATACGGTAAAGAGCACTATGGCTACCATGGGACTTAAGGCCTTAAGCGAGCGTGCAAAGAAGCATGAGTTTGCAGCCAAGGGCGATGATACCGAATTCATATTCGGGGATGCGGAGAATTTCCTAAACGAATATGAAGAAGTATGTAAAAAAATGATGTGATCATTGCCAAAAAGTTATCATTATGGTAAAATACGTTTTAATAAAATTATAAATCCCGTTTATGATCGTTTTTTGGAGGATATAAATGTCTGTTTATAAACGTATGATAGTGATCTTTTTCACGGGGATCATGATGATCGGCATGCTGACTTTTTCTACGGGAAAGCCGGCGAAGAGTGCCGTAGTTGTGCTCCCGGCCGAATCTGATCAGATAGAGGGGACGGATGTTGTGGAAAATATAACACCCACTCCCGAAGATACACCCACTCCCGTACCGACGGAAGTGACACCGACAGAGGAGCCCGTGCCCACACTGCCGGCGGACAACCCTTTAAGATATGAGATATACCCCGACATACATGACCTGATCCAGGAGTTCTTTGATGCCAAGGCGGCAGCCGACATCGACAAGATGAAGAGCCTGGTTACCGATCCGGTATATATCAGTACCGAGACCATCAATGCGCAGAGTGAGTATGTTAAGGGCTACACCGACCTTAAGTGCTACACCAAGCAGGGCGGAGGAGAAATCGATTTTGTCGTATACTGTACTCTCAACATGCTGGTTTCCACCATTGAAACACCCATCGCTTCGATGGAGTCATTCTACATCGTATATAAAGACGGAAAGCCCATGATCTTCTCCGGCGTTATAGAGGATGAAGTAACACAGGCTTTGCTGAATGAACTTGATAATGATGAGGATGTAGCAGAACTTAAGGATTTCACTATGCAGGAAATAGCCAAGGCTGCACAGGCAGATCCCGCAGTATACGAATTCTGGCAGAAGCTCATCAATGCCGCAGGTACCGATGCGGATACAGATGCTGAGCCTGAGGCTACACCTACTCCTGCTCCGGCAGAGTAAAGCTGTCCTCGGGATAGTGGTATATCCTGTCGGAGAGCACGTCCGTATCGGGCACCTGCTCACGGTTTACGGAACGTACCATATCGCTTAAGAATTCTTCATCCATTCCGGAGCCGTCCGGAAGGATCAATACTTCGTTAACTGAACTGGGAAGTATATAGAAACCTGTACCTAAGGTTTTCTGTATTCTTTCCAGTATTTTGTTATACAGAAGACTTGTGGCACCGTAATATCTGTCCTTGTTGGAAAGTACATACAGAGGGGTGTGCCCGAAGGGCGGGAGAGGAAGTCCGGACAGCTTTGAGAGCATGTCATCAAGCCTTACGAAATCCGGTGCAAAGAATTTCTCGGTGTTTTCCAAGGCATGCTTTTTCATTTCTTCCGGGGTAACTCCAAAGAAACTGCAGTTTTCGTCATCGATCCTGATGGATGCTAAGCCGTCTTTTACATTTGATAACAGGTAATGGTAGGTCACAGCCAGGTCCTGCACTCTTTCGTGGGGGCAGGTTTTTAGACGTTCGATGTTCTTTTCATAGTTTGTAAGACGCAGCACTATACGGCTTAAGGCATTTTCCATATGTATCAGTTCGCACAGTCCGTCTTTTCCAAAATCACCGTGCTTATGGTAGATGTCTACTAAGTTTTCCGTTATCTCCTCCATGCTTTTTCCGTTAAGATGCTCTAAGTAAAAGCCGTTAAGATATATGCCCGGAGCGATATCCGAGCCGTCTTTACTTATGACAAGGCATACGTGTTCTACGGAATTGTTTTTGATTACGTTACGGGAAGTGACAGCGAAACCGGGACCGAGCTTATCTGATACCTGCTGTTTTAAGACTTCTGTAAATTCAAGGTAACTCATTTTTCCTCCTTATGTAAGGAGGCACCAGTTAATAGAAAAATAAATATTTTGTACACATTTTACACACAGATTTATTCTATCATTTCCCATATACTATGTCAAGAAAAGCAATAATTGATAATAAATCCGTTCTATTTTTATTGATTATATTAAAAGTATGTGTTAGAATCGTTAGGGTTATTTTGGGATATTGTTTTTTGTGTTGCTCTTCCCGGAGGTGGTATCTGATGCAGGAGCTTATCGATATAAAAGAAGAACAGGAGCGTGTTATCCTGGTGGCTGTACAGCTTGACAGTGAAGACGACACCGAGGAATCGGTTGATGAGCTGAAAGAATTGGCCGATACAGCAGGAGCTCTTACCGTCGGACGCCTGATACAGAAAAGGGAAAGGCCCCAGGCAGGTACCTACATTGGTAAGGGTAAGATAGATGAATTAAGAGACCTGATAGCTGAGACTAAGGCTACAGGTATCATCTGTGACGACGAGCTTTCGCCCGCACAGATGCGTAACTTAGAGGCGGAGCTGGCTACCAAGGTCATGGACAGGACCATGCTGATACTGGATATTTTTGCCAAGCATGCGACTACCGCCGAAGGTAAGCTGCAGGTAGAGATGGCACAGCTTAAATACAGGGTGGCAAGACTGGTCGGTATGAGAAGCTCGATGTCGAGAGTTTCATACGGCATAGGCATGAGAGGTCCCGGTGAGAAAAAACTCGAGATGGATAGGCGTCTCATACGAGACAGGATAAGCCGTCTGGGTAATGAGCTTGAGGCTATAGAGCAGAACAGAAGTACCAACAGGGTTAAGCGTATGAAGAGCGGTGTGCCCGTGGCAGCCATAGTAGGCTACACCAATGCGGGTAAGTCCACGTTGCTTAACAAGCTTACGGGTGCGGATATCTTATCTGCCGATATGCTGTTTGCGACACTTGACCCGACTACCAGAGTGTTAAAGATGGAGAGCGGGCAGGAGATACTGCTTACCGATACGGTAGGTTTTATCAGAAAGCTGCCGCATAACCTGATAGAGGCGTTTAAGTCCACACTGGAGGAAGCCTGTTATGCGGATATCATAATCCATGTGGTTGATGCATCGAATCCCGAAGCTGCTGAGCATATGTATGTGGTATATGAGACACTGAAAAAGCTCGGTGTAAAGGATAAGCCGGTCATCACACTGTTTAACAAGTCGGATATAGCGGGTGATGTGGTACTGAAAGACCTTAACTGCGAGAAGTCGATGAAGGTTTCCGCGGCTACGGGCGAGGGGCTGGATATTTTCCTTAAGACTCTGGAAAAGATACTGCTTGAGAGCAAAGTAAGTATAGAGACCGTTATAGATTACAAGGATGCGGGTATTATCACGCAGATCAGAAAAGACGGTACTCTGTTAGAAGAAAAATACCTTCCTGAAGGGATAGGCGTTAAGGCTTATGTTTCGAAAGAGCTTTACGGAAGGATTAAAAAGTATATAGATAAGTAACATGGGGGTTTGAAGTGAAAAAGAAAGTTAGTAAGTTTAGATTGTTGGTGCCGGTGTTATGTGTTTTGGCATTGGTACTTACCGCCTGCGGAAAGAATCCCAGTGGAGATGCCGGTAACGGTACATACGGTACACCTGCTGTAACGGGTACCGACGTTACCGATCCTACAGGTGTAGAACCTACGGGTACCGAGCCCGGCAAGAATGAGCCTGTTAAGAATGAGCCTAGTAAGCAGGACCCCGGTAGGCCGTCGGTTACCAAGGCACCTGCAAAGGTTACTCCCGCTCCTTCTACCGAGAGCATAAGTTCTCTGGCATCAGAGCAGAATAAGAAGCCTGAGCTTGTGGACGGCTACAGAGAAGTAGAGTTAAAGTTTAAGGATGACGGTACTTACAAGTTTCAGCAGGTTAACTGCTTCTATAATGAAAATGTAAAGCTGACCATTACCGCTCCCGAGGGTGCTGTGGTTTATTACACACTTGACGGAACTGAGCCTACAGTTTATTCGGCATATTATGTGGAGCCTCTTGTATTTGAAAAGAGGGGCGGAAACTTCCCTGAGGCATATGTATTCCGTGCAGCGGTTATCGATGAGGACTGGAATATGTCACAGGTAGCAGCCAGGACTTTCCTGGTTGGCTCAAACCTTGACAAGAGATTTTCAACCACCGTTATCTTTATAAGCGGTGATCCTGATGAGCTCTACAACGGACCTAACGGCATCATGTACAAGAACAATGCTTTCGAGCGCGGCCGCGAATCCGAGAGAATGGTATATATTGAGGCATTTAAGGCTGACGGTACTCCTATATTCGCTCAGTTCGGCGGCGTAAGAGTATACGGCGGTTACTCGAGAAATTACGATATAAAGTCATTTAAGCTTTACTCACGTAAGTCCTACGATGAGGAGCATAAGAACTTCAAGTTCAGTGAGTTCAATACTCCTAAGCTCTACGAGCTCGAGGAGGGCGAGAACCCGATCATCACCAAGTACGATAAGCTGGTACTCCGTAACGGCGGTAATGATTACCAGTTCGCATTTATAAGAGATGAGATAAGCCAGAGGCTTTGCAAGAGAGCAGGCTTCCTTACATATGAAGAGGTTATCCCCTGCGTATGCTACCTTAACGGCGAGTACTACTCACTGTTCTGGTTACATGAGAATTACTGTGACAAGTACTTCAAGGAGCGTTTCGGTGATGCCGACGGCGAGTTTATAGTAGCCGAGGGTACCGATCAGCAAAAGAGCGACGACGAGGATATCCAGGAGTTCGTAGACGATTACAATAAGAAGTACAACACCTTCTCAACATCCGACCTTACAAACGACGCTACTTATAATAAGTTATGTGACTTCATGGATGTTGAAAGTTACCTTGATTTCTTCGCTTGGAATATAGCTCTTAACAACTGGGATTGGCCCAATAACAATTTCAAGTGCTTTAAGTACGTACCCGCTGAGGGTGAGAGTGCAGGTACCGGTGTGTATGACGGCAGATGGAGATTCCTGCCTCACGATATGGACTACACCTACGGTATCTACGATCAGGCTAAGGCAAACGAGAGCTACAATACTTTGAAGGTTATCCTTGATGAGGATGACGAGAGGTATTCACCTCTGTTTACCAAGCTTATGGAACGTAAGGACTGCAGAGCTTACTTTAGAGCAAAGACTATGGAATACCTTAACGGTGCACAGAGTGAGCAGGCTATTAAGGAAGAGTATGAGAAGCTCCACGAAGAGCGTAAGACCGAGTTTACATACTTCTATCAGCACCTGCAGAACCTGAACCGCAAGGGCAACTGGAACATCTGGGCACAGCCCCAGAACTATGCAGCATACGAGCAGCAGATCTACACCTTCGCAGAGAAGCGTGCCGGCTACGTAGTACGCTACATGGATGATCTGCTTCCTGAATTAGAATAATGTGTCAATGTGACGGTTCTGTTTGACACACTTTAGTTTATGATAAACGTCCGAAAACGAAATACCCTCTCTTGGCGGTCACCAAAGACACGCAGAGAGGGTATTTGTTTCCGAACGTTTTTTTCTTTTGTTATGTATCAAATAGAACCGTCCCCATGACACATTTGCGACGCCGATAATTTATCTCAGTAACATGAGTATTGCGAGACATATGATCAGCTGGATAATACAGAATCTGTGAACTACATGGGTGTCCTTCCATCTTTCGTCCTCGGGAAGGTCCTTACGGAAGTGGTCATGTAAAGGTGTTTTTGTGTGCTTCAAGATACCGATCTTAAAGAAGCGGAGCAGGAATATTTTTACAAGGCCCAGACCGCCATCCAGGATGAATACGATACAGATGGGGATGAAGAGGAGCGGGTCGCCGCACTTCATGGCTGCTATGGCCATAAATACTCCTATGGTACGTGAGCCTGCGTCACCCATCAGCATGATACTGGGGGATGCGTTATACCAGAGGTAACCAGCCATGGCGAAGATGAACAGTATCTCGTAAGATACGAAATCGGGCTCCATGGTGATGAGCACAAAGGTGAACAGGCTTATGATCGAAAGTGATGTACAGAGTCCGTCCACGCCGTCGGTACAGTTGATCACGTTGATGGACATCCAGATGAGGATGGTTGCCAGTATTAC
>JAFZJK010000219.1 GCA_017553965.1 Lachnospiraceae bacterium
GAACACCCAGAAGATCCTATCCAACAGTTAAAAGAATCTAATCCCAATTATGATAAGGAAACCGACACATTTGTGTGCGACAGTCAGGATGAAATTGATTCGGTAATTGCTTTGATCCGTGAGAATCATATTGACGGTGATACAGCAAATATACATGTTTCAAGTGACCTGACTCTGAATCTGGACAGTGCATCTGCATACAAGGATGTCTGCCTTGATATGGATGGAAATTCGATATCCGTGAGCGGTACTTTTACACTGGATATGGTGGATTTTAATCCATTACTGATCTCAAATGCAAGTGAAGTAGACCTGTCCGGACTAAAAATAGATTACGATAGCTTTAGGGATCTGGGTCCTGCGGGCCCACGTGAAGGTGAAGACGAGGAACAGGCATACTGGAACACGCAGAGATCTTTGGTGGATGTAGTTAAGATTGTAGAAACATCTGATAAAGCTGTAAATATTACATATCCTTACCACCAAGACGGCCCGGAGAGAGATGAAAAACATTTTTCAATATTTGAGCCATACTGTGAGTATGAGATAAAAGGTGACGGTATTTACCTGACAGTGTCCGGACCTTTGGATGATTATGAGACACGTAAGGAAAAAGAGACCAAGGTGCTCAAAAATGTTTTTGCAAACGGAGAGTACCACAGCCTGACCAAGCAGACCTCCAATAATTTCTATTACGTATGTACCGATATTACTATGGATATTGGTGACTGCATGCTTCCGGACATGGATTATGAAGCTATATGTGTTGGAAAAGGCGGGCATCTGACTCTTACGGGAAAACTGTATGTAACCGGCGGTTGTTTTAATATAGAGACTTTTGAATATGACGGTGTGGATCTGACCGGATTGACCGTAGTCAAAAAGCATCCTTCTCCGGATGTGATCAATGTCAGGTTCGATCCGAGCGTGGGGATAAACGATGCTCTGTGTCATTGTAAAGCAGCATCGGGTACGATAAAGTTTTCAAAGAGCTCAAATAAAGTAGCTATAACTATATGGTAATGAATAATATCTGCGGAGTTAAATAGGAAAGTAGTGAGGATGAAAGAATGAGAAAAAGGGTTTTACAATTTTTAGTATTATTTGTACTTGCAGCTGTCATATGTGCGGGCTGCTCCAACAAAGAGGAAGATTATGACAACCTGGTTTCGGAGGGTAAGTCACTTTCCAGAAAGGAAAAGTATTCCGAAGCTAATGAAAAATTTGAGGAAGCAATAAAGCTCATGCCCGAACAAGCAGATGCGTATATCGAGCTCTATAAGAACTATATCGATGACGAAGAATTTGAGCAAGCTGAAAGAATACTTGAAGAGGGTCTGAGTAAAGCTTTAGACAGTTCACAGAAAAGAAAGTTGGAAAGAAAGCTTGATGAGTTAAAAGAGAATACTCCCAGAGTATCTATTGAAGTTACCCCTGATGTAACACCGGAAGTAACCCCTAATGTTACTCCGGAAGTAACGCCTGAAGTTACCCCCGAAGTAACACCCAGACCGACTACGGAAGTTACTCCCGGCCTTAACGATCCTATCACGCTAACGTTATGGGATATTGCCAATAATGCTTCGTGGGAAAGAGCTGTTTATGATGCTGCAATTAATGAATTAAAGATGCAGTACCCTAATGTAACGATCAAAGAAGAAAGCCATGAAACTGAGTCTTATAGGATAAAGATCAAAACAGCAGCTGCCGCAAACGAACTACCCGATATTTATTTAACATGGGCGGGTTCCTACCTTGAGGATTTTGCATTGGGAGATTTCGCACGAGCTCTTGATGAGGAGTTTCAGTTATATATAGGTATGAACGATATAAGCAAAGCTATGCTGGGCAACTCAACGGTTAGCGGACAATGCTATGGGGTACCGACTACGATGAATGCTGTATGCCTATTTGCAAACATGGATATGTTGGCAGAAGTAGGCTATGACCATATCCCTACTACAAAAGATGAGCTGTATGACTGCTGCGATGCATTACTCGAAAAAGGATATATTCCTTTCGGATGTGCCACGAGTGAGCTATGGTGCGTCAGTGAATACCTGGAGTCTGTATTGATTAAGACCATCGGTGCAGAAGAGTTAAGAAGAATCTTTGACGGTTATGCGACCTGGAATAGCAACGGAGTTATCGAAGCAATAAACACATTACGTGAAATGTACGCTAAAGGTTATTTTGATACCAGCGATGCAGCTAAGTGGAACGAAAGTATTAAAAGCAACTTTAAGGACGGTAAATATGCGTTCTACCAAAACGGGACATGGAACTGCGGTGATTTTATAAATAACTACGGGACTTCGGTTGATTTTAGTATCGCAGTTGGCGAGTGGCCTATTATGAACCCTGATAGGGCAACACTTGGACAGTATATCGGCGGACCTTCGGAGGTATTAGCCGTTTCTTCAAAGGCTCCGGACATAGCTGCTGAGATAGCAATTGAACTTGGCAGATTGATAAGTAAGTACGCATATAAAAACGGTGACGGTCTTAACACATGGACGGTATACTACGATACAAGCGACATAAACACTTTAACACAGCAGGCATCCGATAATTGCCAGGATGCAAACGGTTTTGTTCTTTTCGGTGACAATGAAATGCCTTTACATAAGGCAGAAACATATTATATGTACATGGATTATATTTTCAACGGTAACATAAGTGCAGAAAATATTGTAGCTGACCTGGCAAAGTACTTAGATTAATAATTTAAGAGAAGGAGATCAACATGAAAAAAAGTATTGGAAAGTTATTATTGGCACTGGTAATAGTTTTTTCAGCGGTAATGCTTATTAAGAGCTACAGAATTCAGGCCGGTGAGGGGAAAACAGTCCGCGTATCAACAGCGAAGCAGCTTAAAAAAGCCATAAAGAATGAGGATGTCGGAACCATCATCCTCAGGACCGAAGCTTACATTACAATAACCATTAAAGCTGATAAAGCGGCTGCCGATAAATTCCTTATCATTGATTCAGATAACGTTAACGTAGTGAACAAAGCTGTATTTGCCGGCATAGAGATACAGTCGGCAAACAAGTACACAGAAAGTGTATCCGGCAATAAAATAAGCGTGACCGGTTACCTGGGAGATGTTCATGACAGTTTAATAATTTCCAAGAAAAAGCAGGTTGAATGTCTCACTTTACAGAATGTGTTCTATGATCCGGGTTATGTTTTAAGAAAGGGCGCTAAGGTCAAGGAATTGGTACTGGTGATGAAAGATAACGGTGCCCCTGTGGAGCTTAGCCTTACTGCCAAGAATAAAACAGGTAAAATACACCTAAAGAATGAATACGGCTTTATACAGGATTACAAGATAAGTATCGATAAATATGGCCGCATTTCCGGTATTTTCTGTGACTCAGACACGCTTGAATTTGCATGTGATTATAAATACAAATATAATTCAAACGGTAATGTGATCGAGATATCGGGTTGGGATAATGAAAATGGTGATTTTACCGATATATACACTTATTCAAACGGAAATCTTGTAAAAAGAGTTTATAACGGTTTTGATCCTATTGAGCGTGACTATACGTATGACAGTAACGGAAATAAGGTAAGTGTTAAGGTATACTGCGAATATCATATGGATGGTCAATCATGGTCGGAAACTTCTTACTATGAGTATGAATATGATGAGAACGACAGGCTCATATATGAAAGATATGAGGATGAAGATGGCGATCGGACATCAGAGAATTCATATAAATATGATTCGAAGGGTTTCTGCGTAGAAGAGTATTCGAACGACTACGGTCTCGAGTCGTTCATGACATACACATATAACAAGTACGGTGATCAGGTCTCAATCAAGTGTACTTCTGACGGCGAGACAAGGGTTACTACGTACAAATACAATAAGCTTGGGGAACCGAAAAAGTAAGAGTGTTTTTCAACCATCGGGAATATTTTGCGGTTGAAAATGGAGAAAGTATTAGGAGATAAAATAATGGGGAATAAATGTGACTGGCTTGAAAATGCCGTGTTTTATGAGATATACCCTCAGTCCTTTAAGGATACTGACGGTGATGGCATAGGCAATATAAACGGTATCACGGAAAAACTTGAATATATAAAAGAGCTTGGATGTAACGCCATCTGGATCAATCCCTGCTTTGATTCACCTTTCGGTGATGCGGGATATGATGTTTCCGATTACTATAAAGTGGCTCCGCGTTACGGGACCAATGATGATCTGGTTACACTGTTTAACGAGGCTCATAAGCTTGGTATACATATTTTGCTGGACCTTGTGCCCGGTCATACTTCATGGGAACATCCGTGGTTTAAGGAGAGCATGAAGGCTGAGAAAAATGAGTACACCGACCGTTATATCTGGACCGACAATATCTGGGAATCTCCTGAAGGTTACGGTTCACTGCGCGGTATTTCAGATCGTGACGGAAGCTGTCTGGTAAACTTTTTCAGTCATCAGCCTGCACTCAATTACGGCTTTTATAAGCCTGACCGCCCTTGGCAGCAGGCTATGGACTCTGAAGGTGCTATGGCTACGCGTAATGAAGTTAAAAACATTATGAGATTCTGGCTCTCTAAAGGTTGTGACGGTTTCCGCGTGGATATGGCAGGTGCCATGGTTAAAAATGATGAGGATGGCAAAGGTACGATAGCTCTATGGCAGGATATCAGAAGCTTTCTTGACGCAGAATTCCCCAATGCAGTGCTTGTATCCGAATGGGGAGAGCC
>JAFZJK010000027.1 GCA_017553965.1 Lachnospiraceae bacterium
CGGTCTTGGTAATGTCAGTTTTAAAACCCCTGTGGGTGATGATGTAAACATCAATCTTACTCTTAAACGTACTTTTGACATATCCGACGGAAAGCTGAATGATTATTATGATTCGGAAGCCGCTACGGATGATGAACTCTTAAACAAATATCTGGCCAAAAACAAACAGGCCGTCTTAAATGAAATCATTGCTACCATTCAAAAAGAACAGAACGATATCATCAGAATGTCCCCTAAACACAACTTAATAGTACAGGGTGTAGCCGGTTCGGGAAAGACTACTGTCGCTATGCACAGGATATCATATCTGCTGTACAACTACGGAGATTATTTAAAGCCCGAAAGCTTCTACGTAATAGGCAGCAATAAGATGCTCTTAAAGTATATCACCGGTGTGCTGCCTGACCTTGGTGTGGACGGTTTCGGTCAGATGACCATGGAGGAGCTTTTTACCAGACTCATGTATACTGACTGGGACCATTTTCGTTATGCCATAAGAGAAACGGACAACAGTGACCCGGCAGCAGCGCTTAAGGGCAAAGAGGAGTTCTTCGCAGCATTAAAGGATTTCCTTGATAAGTATGAACGTGAAGTGATAAAAGCTGAGGACATAATGCTCTACCCCGACCAGTTTACAGAAGGCTTTGAAGGGGGCGTGGCAGGCATATATGACAGGCGCGACAACCCTACCGGCAGAAAGAGCGGTCCGGTCTGTCTGCTTAGAGGCTCTGCCATCAAAAAATACATAGATGACAACCCGCAGTTTTCCGTACAGACGAAGACGGATTTCTTAAACAACGAGATAAAGGAAAACCTGGAGAACGAACTCTCCTACAAGGGCATGTCTTATACGGAGAAGGAAAGGAAAGCTATCAGGAGTGCCTACAGATGTCCTATAGGAGAAAAGGAGTTTAAGGGCTCCATATATAAGATATACGACGACTTTATAAGCACTCTGGAAGATGCCGACAAGCTGAAGCCCACGTACAGGTACGAGGAAAGAGAGGTTACCTGGAAGGCAGGGAAGAAAGCAGAACAAAGTGACAGGAGCAAAAACACCTCAGATTCGGACACTCCGGAAGAGTTAGGAGTGAAGAAAGGCTCCGGTGAGGATAAAAAGTCCATTAAAAAGGCGAAAGTCAAGATCACAGAATATGATGTATATGACCTGGCAGCGCTTGCATATATCCACCACAGAGTAAACGAGACCCATGTTATAAGCGAGGCAAACCATATAGTTATAGATGAGGCTCAGGATTACGGCATGATGGCTTATCTGGTACTTAAGGAATGTGTGCATGACTGCAAGTACACCATCATGGGCGACGTATCACAGAACATAAGATATTCCTCGGGATTAAATGACTGGACGGCATTACGAAAGCTGTATCTTACCGATGCCGAGTACGACGGTTTCATGATGCTCAGGAAAAGCTATCGTAATACCATAGAGATATCCCACTTTGCTACCAACATACTTAAACACGGTACCTTTGAGATATACCCGAGCGAGCCAATCATCAGGCATGGGGAAGAGCCGGGCTTTATAAAGGATAAAAAGGAAAACCTGCCTGACAGGGTGGTACAGCTGTGTAAGGATTATGAAAATGAAGGCCTTTTCTCCATAGCAGTGGTATGCAGGGACCAGAAGCAGGCGAATGCACTTAAGGAAAAGCTGAAAGGGAAAATAGAACTGGTAGATACGGATACGGAGGACGCTGAGTACGGGCAGGGAGTCATGGTACTGCCGGTAACACTTACCAAAGGTCTGGAGTTTGATGCGGTCATCATATATGATCCGGATAAAAAGTCCTACCCGGAAGACAACAGCCATGTTAAGCTGCTATTTGTAGCCGCTACGCGCGCACTTCATAAGCTGTGCATAGTACATTCGGCGAGTCTCACTGATCTGTTCGGTAAGGTCGACGAGAGTACAGGCACCAGATTTTTCGCGGAAGAAAAGCACCCTAAAGTATTAAGCCGCGAGGAACAGAGAAAACTGGAGGATGAGAAGAGAAACTTCATGGAAAATGAAGAGAATCTCTCAAAAGAAAAGGTGCTCGCGGAAGCCGAAAGAAGGACAAAAGAATACCTGGCGAGCCGTACCGGAGCCTCAAGGACCGACGGCAGCTCAGAGGAGATAGAGAGAAGGAGGGCAGAAGTTTCGGGGAAAGCCTCAACAGTAGTAGAATCCCGGAAAGGTACAACAGCAGGAAAAGAAAACACCGGCTTCTTGAGCGAAGTACCGGCAGATCTGCTCAAACCCTCAGGTCATGCGGTCGGAAGTTTTGCCACTAAGTGGATACACAAGAAAAATGACGGCATACACTTCCAGAGTCAGAATGGTATCATAAGGCTGCAGCCGATAGCACCCAATATAGTGAGAGTAAGCTATTCTAAGGGACTGATGCTCGAAACCTCTAAGTCGGATGCCTTTAAGAGCTTCCAGATGTATAAGGACTTTACCTGTAAGGAATCATCCCAAATGGTGGAGATAACTTTAAAGAAGATGATGATCAGATATGACAGGTACAGGGGAGCTTTCACCTTCTATGACGGAGCAAAACGCGAGATACTGAAGGAAAGTCAGAACGAAGCCAGATACTACGATGAGAAAAAGAAGCCGCCTGTAATGTATACCTTCTTTGAAGGAAAAAGCTCGGATGTGTTCTATATACATTCCGCGGGTGACGGAAGCCTCAATTACTTAGCCTCAAAGGCTCTGTATATCAATGAGGACGGCAAAATACCCTGTATAATAAAGAAGGAAAAGTACGCGATAATACCTCTCACGGTTTCCAAGGCAGCTCTCTGCAGGATGCCGGTAGTCGGTACATTCATAATGCAGGAGGATGCATACTCGGACTATTACCTGGTGGTGGATGACAACACCGACAGGTTGGTCGAAAGCTATCATAAGCTGACAGGGAAATAAATGATACCCCCTCTGTCCCTTCCCGGGACAGAGGAAATTTTTTATAAATGCAATATATACCCTTCAAATATCGTTTATATAAGTGAAGCTTCAAAAAAAGGAACGGGAGGTGTAAGCAACATGGAAGATGCGGGGATACTTGAATTATTCCTGGCACGTTCTGAAGAAGCGGTGAAAGAGACGGAAAAGAAATACGCCGGATACTGTTACAGCATAGCATTCGGTATCCTTAATAACAATGAGGACGCAGAGGAATGTGTTAATGATGCTATCCTTAAGGCATGGGATTCGATCCCGCCGAACAATCCGGAAAACCTGAAAATGTATCTTGGCAGGATAGCAAGAAACCTTTCCATAGACAGAATAAAAGCCGCAACAAGTCAGAAACGCGGAGCAGGAACGGTCTCCCTCGATTTTTCCGAGCTGGAAAACACACTTATCAGTTCCGGGGAAGTATGGGAGAAGCTGGACGAGGAAGTGCTGATAGGTACGATCAATTCATTTCTTAGCGAACAAAAGAAATTGTACCGGATAGTATTCGTCCAGAAATACTGGTATCTGCTGGGCATCAGGGAGATAGCGGATAAAAACGGTCTAAGCGAAAGCAAAACAGCTTCAATCCTATACAGAATGCGGAACAAACTTAAAAAACGATTAGAGAAAGAAGGGTACAGATTATGAGTATGAAAAAAGAAGATCTGATCTATTCAATGGCCGATATTGATGACAGCTTTATCGAAGAAGCCGATCCCGGAAAGGCAGGGGTAAGAGCCGTGGAGAAGCAGGCATCAAAGAAGATATCGCCTGTAAAGCGCAGCTTATCAAAGACTGCGGTTGCAGCAATTGTAGCTGTATGTGTACTGGTAATGGGAGGCGGAGCCGTATGGGCTATGACAGCCTCGCCGCTTAAGGACTATTTCTTTAAAAACAGTGAGGAACAGGCATTTGAAGATGTATATAAAGAAATAGGAAAAACTTACACCATCGGCAGCCATACTGTTACACTTGACGGTATGACTTATGATGAAGCCACAGGGATAGGATATGTTAGCTTCAGTGCATTTGACGCAGAAGGCAACCCTACTGATTTTATGATCGGATCCAGGAAGAACCTGGGAGACCTTGACCTGACCAGTTATATTTGGACTGAAAGCTATAAGCTTGGCGACGATGAGGTTAATTTTATAAAATTAAATGTAACAAGCTGTTACGGATCTACCGGCAAGCCGGTGTTGTATTGGCAGCTGCGCGGGGACAAGGAGGAATACGGTGCCCCTGTTATGTTCACAGTGGTAGATAACGATACCTGGGACAGAATAGCAAACGAAATAGCACAGCTTGACAAGGAAGCATTATTAAATAAAGTATACAGTCCTGAGAAAGAAGAGTATATATATGGTGGCGCAGATTACTTTAAAGTGCTTCCGGAAGTAATGGATATCTTAAACAAGTATGATCTTGTAGCATTAGATTACGAGGCCATGCCTTCGCAGGTTATTGAAACAGCGAATTGCACATTCATATTCGGCAGGACAGACGGTATATTGAAATATAACAGCAATGAATTTGATGCTGACAGCTTTGTGATCAAGAGAGAAAACGGCGAAGAGATAACAGTGGAGAAGGGCCATGTCGCCTCTGAATTATGGAAGGTAGCCGACCTGGACAATATGAGCTGGTTCCCCGAAACCTCAAGTGACGGAGATGGAAATCATGTTGCACGGTATAATTACGGTTTCATATTGGGTGCAGATGAAAAGGTATCTGTAATTATAAACGGAAAGACATACAAATAAATAGACTCGGGAGAAAACGAATATTTGGTTCCCTAAAACGATAATTGGCTAAATCCATAAAAATACATAGATTTAGCCAATTATAATTTTGCTTAAATATGCCGATGAAATAGTTTAATAAGCTATCTCAAGCATCTGAAGCAATCTGATAAATGTATCCTGTCCGTCTAAACAGGTATCGGTAAGCCATCCTTTTTCGTTATTCCATTCAGAAAGTCCGCGATAATAATACGTTTTTTTTGTATCCTCTATGATGAAAGGAATTATATGGTTACGCAAGCATTCCTTTAATATAATGAGTCGACCGACTCTTCCATTACCATCCTGAAAGGGATGAATAAATTCAAATTCAGCATGAAATGAAATAATATCTTCAATAGTTATCTTCTCCATTGAATTGTATTTTTCAAGCAGTTTCTTAATGTGATCTTGTACTTCGGAAGGCTTAGAAGTCGCTTTTCCGCCTACTAAGTTTGCCCGCTTTTTGTATTCCCCTACTGCAAACCAGGATAATGTTGAATCCTTTGTATCGTGCTTTAGTATATAGTGCAAATGTTTTATTATATCTTCTGTCAGCTTTTCTTCTGCGATATCTATCACGTAATCTATTGCCTGAAAATGATGGACAGTTTCCAGGATATCATTCACGGGTATTCCGTCTCCTGCATCAATAGTATTTGTTTCAAATATCAATCTTGTCTGTTGTTCCGAAAGCTTGCTTCCTTCAATATGGTTAGAATTATATGTCATCCTTACTTGAAGTTCATGGTAAAGACCGCCGGAGAGTTTCAACTCTTTCTCTTCCCTAAGTATCTGAAGGATTTTATTATCGGAAACCTGTTTCATGATGGTGTCGGGTGATATTTCGAGATAGTTTGCTATTTTTTTTATGCTTCCTGAAGAAAGCTTTTCTTTCTTAGCTATCTTGGCAATTGTTCTTGATGATAAACCAAGTTTTGTAACGAGCTCTGTTCTGCCAATTCCCTTTTCCTTTAATACTTTTTCAAGGCCTTCATAGGATATCATATCCGTACCACCTCCTTTGGAATCTTTACTTATTTTACCATGATTCGCCAAAAAAGTAAAGGCTTGTGCTTGAAAGTTAAAAATAAGATGGGAGACGAAATGATTTATTAAAAAAATATAAATTATTTTGTTTTTGTCATAAAAAACAAAATTAGAGCGTATCTATATATGTAAAGGTAATAAAATCACTATACAAAGGAGGATTTTTATGATTAAATTTAAAAGGTGTAAGATTATCGCAATGCTTTTAGTGGCAACAGTTACAGTTTCATTAAGTGGATACGCTGTTAAGGCTGACAGCTCCACTAACGGAACAGTAGGAGGAGAAGGTGTATACGCAGGTTCGTGGGCGACATCAACATCTGCCGGAGCGACTACGAGTGGACAGAATCCATATTCCGGAATATCAGCGTCGGTTTCTTCACATTATATCGCAGTAATCCCACAGAACGGCAAGATATATGAGGAAGACAAAAGTAACAGCGGTACGCATAGTGCTTCAGTGTCTTTTTCTGCCCCCAACAATTACCAAACTGTAAGCATTTCGTCAGGGCATGTTGCAAGCAAAAACGGAGAAACATGGACAGCTTCCACATATCAACAATATCCCAATATCTTTCCATAAATAATAATGAGGGATAAGCAGATATGAATAACAAAAAAATTTTTCTGATTCTGGTTATTGTAGCACTGGTTTTCAGCGGTTGCAGTGAGGGAAAAGAAGCAAAGGATCCGGAGATTGACAACAATATCATTATAAAGGATCCTAACACTGTTATAAGTCAGAATCCCAGTCCTGTTATAAGTCAGAATCCTGATGAATATTATATAAAGTGGGCTGTGCCACAGCTTGGAAATGTTAATGAAGAAAGAATAGCTCAACTAAATGCCCGACTGGAAGCAGACGGGTATCCGTTTGGTGTAAAGCTTATTAGAATATCATATGATACAGATAAATATTCTGAAGAGATATATAATTGTGGTGCGGATATTGTCTGTACGGTGACGGACGCAAAAGATGAAGATGGAAATCTGATAAATACTCCATTGCAGGGAATTACAGAAGGTAAATATGCATGTTTGGATGAATACCTAAAAGATAGCCCTTTGTTTGTTGATAGAGTTTCCTGGGATCGCGTAGCATATAATGGGAGTTATTATGTTTTTCCTTCAGAAATCTTACAAGTAGATGGAGAGTTAACGCTGACTACAAGAGGATTTTCTTTTGATGGCGATTTACTCTCATTATCCGGCAGATTATCTGATCGAAATTCCTTTTTTTATGGTATGACAGGCTTTGGTTTTATGCAATGTTTTGGGTATGTTTATGATCCGCTAAAGGGGATTATTATAGAAACTGACGGAACCATAGTTAACCCTTTTAATGAAGCACAATGCATACAGTGGCTGCGTCTGTTAAACAGATGGTATAAAGAAGGACTGCTTGCGACAAGCACATCTGAACCTGAGGAACGGGAAAAGTGTGACATAAAATTAGGCAGCTCAAGCCACGAAGAAAAAGGATCGTTCAAATATACCTGGAAAACGGGATTGTTTAGAAATTATAATTGGTCTACTGCGATACTTTCAACGTCAGAACGGAAAAAGGAAGCATTTCAACTGTTGGAAGTGCTTAGAACAAACCATGAGTATGGAAATTTGCTTATATATGGGAGTAGTTCTTTGGATGAACAGCCTCAGGATAATGCATTTACTAATAAACTTGTGTTTGGAATTGATGATGGCTTAAAACAAGTAGATGATGGATTTTTGCATTTTGGGTCTGCAGAAGACAGAATGAAATACTATGAGGATAATTGCCTTATTTCACCTATTCTCTATATGGATTTTCCTCCGGAATATTTTGAAGTGTATAAAGTTGTGGAAAAATATCTGGGAATATATGGAGGCTTATATACACATGACAACTTTGAAGAGGAACTGAAACAGTTTGAAAAGGAATACACGGAAGCATTAAATGCTATGATGAGTAAAATGAAATAATTATCGAAAGGAGGGCTTATGGAAAATGATGAAGTGAACCGTGCAGTAGATCTGTTTTATGATGATATAAAGAGATTTGCTTATGTTGCATGTAAAAATATACATGATGCCGAGGATATAACTCAGAATGTTTTTCTTAAGCTCTCTAATTATACAGGAATATTTGAAAACGACGAGCATTTGAAAAATTGGTTGGTAAGAGTAACTAAAAATGAATACAGTTCGTTTTTGAGAAGTCCATGGAAAAAAAGAGTTGATCTGTATATTCCGGAACAAATAAAAGGTAGTTTAAATAATTATATAGAACATCCTTATGTGTATGATGCATTACTCAATCTGAAAAAAAAATATCGTGAAGTAATAATTTTGTTTTATTACGAGGAATATAGTGTTAAAGAAACTGCGGAGATCCTTAAAATAACACAAAGTACTGTCCTTAAACGATTGGAAAGAGCTAGGGGCATGATGAAAAAGTATATTTTTGAAAAAGAGCATATTACGGGAGAATTGGCAGATGAATGATTATATAACGGAAGAAGATTTAAAACATAATCTCAAAACAGCATTGGATAGTATAAAAGCTACCGAGGTGGAGAAAAAGAAAGTTAAGCAATTATGTAAAGCAAATCGTGATGGAGGAAAGATAAAGCACAGTCTGCATTTATCTAAAGTGATAGCAGCCATAATTGGAGTAATTATCATATTATCGTTAGGTGGTGGGGTAATTTGGGCTATGACCGGGTCTGCGCTAAAAGAAGCATTTTTCTCTGGAAGTGATAATGAATTTGAAGAAGTTTACAGTGTAATAGGGGATGAATATTTATTAGGCGAGTATAAGCTAATATATGAAGGTTCTACTTATGATGAAGCTGTACAAGTTGGATATTTAAGTTTCAGCGTATATGATAAGGATGGAAATCCAATAGAAGCGAACTCTATAAAAGTAGTTTCTAAAGAATTGGCAAACAGTTTAATTATGAGGAAAACGCAAGCCTTTAGCGTATTGATAAATGAAAAAGAAATAGGATTATTTGTATATCTTAACTCTGAGAGTATGTTTACGGTCAATAACAATAATAACATACTTTTCAGGTTTTCCAGATTGAACATAGACAATAATGATCACTATAATGATAGTCCGTTTAGTTTTCTTGTTCTTGATATGGATAAGGCACAAGATGTATATAACAGGATAGACCAATTAGATGAAGACACAATTTGTCCATTATCTTTTGATGAGTCTAAGGGAATACCTTTATACGGCTACGATATTAATTCTATTCAGCCTGAGGTGGAGGATATTCTTAATGAATATAATCCCTGTTATGTAAAAAGCATTAACACTCCTGCGCAGATTATAGAATTTGATGGCATTAAGCTGACAATAGGACGTATGGATATTATTATTGAGTTTAATCAATTCAGAACAGTTAATAATTTCTCTTTAGTCAGAGATACAGGTGAAAGAGTATTATTTACATATAACAAAGGGTTTTGGAATGTAGAAGGAAATGAGAATATTCAAACAGGTGGGGGGCCGGGAAATCTCTTGGGAGATAGAAAAGAAGCTTTTAATATGGGTTTTGTGCTCGGAGCCGACGAAAAAGTAACTATAGAAGTAAACGGGAAAACCTATCGATAAAGGATTTATGGAGAGTGCAGGTGATGAGGATTTTACATTATAGGAAAAGAATACGCTATAAGAATGTATTATCTTTAGTAGTAGTTTTGACACTTGGCTGTCTACTTTTGGGTTGTTCCAAAGGAAACGTACCGGGGATAGAGGAAGACGCTTATGGAGTAGATGGGGAAGGTTTGTTTGGAACATATTGTAACAGCGGAGTATTGTATATGCATAGAGGCATAGTGTATTTATTTGAACCGGTTACGGGTACGGCTATGCCTATATGTACGAGAATCAATTGTTCTCATCAGGGAAAATCACCTCAGAATCCTAATCCTGATTGTGATGCATATCTTGGAGAGTTAACAGGTTATACTGCTATAATCGGAGATCATCTGTATTATGTGACCAAACCGGATGATACACATGGCAGTGCAGGCTTGTTTGAGAAGAACTTCTGTAGAGCTGATAAAGATGGAACAAACCGCAAAGTGTTATATCAAGCGGATGATATTTCTATCAGTACTATGGGAAAGTATGAAAATGGTTATTTTTTATATGGGTATTACAATCAGGAAGATATAAATGGTGAGCCTATAGACAAGGAAGAAGTAGGGATATGTGTACTGGATCTTAAGACAGAGGATATGCAGCAGATAAGACTCGGAGCTTACTATAATGGTCGTATTGGAGGAATGACGGTAGTAGACGATGAGCTATATTATAAAATTATATACTATACAGAAAGTCTGAAAGGATACGATTTTAGTTTTTTATCAGATCCGGCTAACAAGGAGTATTTTAACTCAATATTTAGGTCAGAAATATGGAAATATAATCTGAAGACAGGCGAAAAAGTATTATATTATTGCGGAGACCCCGAACAAAGCGTGCTGGGGTTGGGATATGGTTATATGTATTATTCTGACAATAAGGATACTGAGCAGGTGGTAAAAAATCTTAAAACCGGGAAAGAGTATCGTGTTATCGAATCGGTAAGGAATACACCTTTTATATCCGGAGAAGGAATATATCTGCCGGGAGATGGGAAAATAAAGCTATGGAAGTATGAAACTGAGAATGTTGAAGAGATTGGTTCCTATCCTGATAATGAAGAGATGATCATACAATGGATATCAAAGGATTATGTATATGCGATCATGTTTTATGAGAGTGGATACAAAACCATGTATTATAAGAAGGACGAATTTATGAAGGGTCATTTGACAGGCCATGAGTATGTTGTTGGTAATTGAAAAGGACAGGGGAGGTGATTCTGTTTGAAACTCTTGACTAAAGGTGGAGTTTTTTATATGATAAAAATAAAAAGATTTGCAGCTTTGAATACAAGGTAATGAATAATGGGGAATGATGTACCATGAAGCTTGAATGCAGGAACCTGACAAAAGACTATAAAAAAACACGTGCACTGGACGGATTCACGTTTGAATTCACCCCGGGGATATACGGCCTGCTGGGACCGAACGGGGCAGGGAAGACCACGCTCATGAACCTGATAACGGATAACCTGAAGCCCACATCTGGGGAAGTGCTCTGTGACGGTGTGCCCATAAAAGAGCTCGGCTCCGCATACCGTGCCAAGATAGGCTTTATGCCGCAGCAGCAGAACATATATCCTGCATTTACGGTGGAAAGGTTCCTCTGGTACATGGCAGGGCTTAAGGATCTGGATAAAAACACCGTAGAAGGGGATATAAAGCAGCTCCTGGAGCAGGTCAACCTGTATGAAGACAGGAAAAAGAGGCTGGGTGAGCTTTCGGGAGGCATGAAGCAGAGGGCGCTTTTAGCCCAGGCGCTGCTCGGAAAGCCGGAACTCATAATACTTGACGAACCCACTGCAGGCGTGGACCCGAAGGAGAGGATCCAGATGAGGAACATCATCTCCCGGGTGGGGTTTGAGAGCATCATAATCATAGCCACGCATGTGGTACCCGACATACAGTTTATAGCAAAGGATGTACTCCTGCTCGACAAGGGAAAAGTGATAAAGCAGGGTGCACCCGGTAAGCTTTCCCGGAACATGCAGGGAAAGGTGTTCGAGATAGTAACGGATGATAAAGGATTTGAAGATATCCGCAACAGATACAGGATAGTGAACGTACATAAGGATGAGGAAGAGATAAGAGTACGCGTGGTAAATGATACGGTACCTGAACACGTGCATAAGGCCTGCGAGGTCAAGCCTGACCTTGAGGACCTGTACCTGTATCATTTTGAGTAAGGAGGTCAGGAATGCTTTTCTTTAACGAGTTAAAGAAAACATTTGGAAAAAGGACATTTCTGATACTTGCTGCCGTCTGTTTCCTAAGCTGGCTGTTCATCACGGTAAGCGAGAAAAACAGGGGGTATGTTTTCCGTGCGGAAGATTATAAGGCCATATATGAAAGACCGGAGATGAACGGAACCTTTGATGAGGCTGAAGAGTATATAAAGAGCAGGGATACGGGGGAGATAACCGCAGAGTATTTCCTGATAAGCTATGTAAAGTCTGAGATAAACGATATATCCGGATACATGGACTACAGGGAGGGCATAATAGCTTCGGCCGAACGCCTGAGCGTGCTCCCCATATTCAGTGACGCATCCGGCTTTTCACGCCTGAACATGGCTAAGACGGCAGAGGTATACGACAGCCTCCCCGCCATACGGACGGAGCCGGGACCCGGCAGGGGAGTGGTCATGGCTTCCGGGTATACAGGCTCTGTCATATTTGCCATAGTGTTCATGATATATATCATCTTTTCCCTTGTGGTAAGGGAAAAAGAGATAGGTACGCTCAACCTTACCCGTACCACGGCAAAAGGGCATAAGCCCCACGGGGCGGCTAAGCTTAAGGTGTGCATGGTATCGGCTGTGCTGACAACAGTGGTGCTTGAGGGCATCAGCTGGATAACGGCGGGGATGACATACGGTCTTGGGAATATGTCACGTCCCATCCAGTCCGTGCCCGAATACCGTACCTGTGTTTTTGAGCTGAGCATCACGGGCTTCATGCTCGTGACTGTCCTTTTTAGGGCAGCGTTTGTTGTTACGGTCACGGTACTTGTGTTCTTCCTTGCCTGTGCCTTTAAGACATATCCCGGCATGCTCCTCGGAATAGCAGCCATATCAGGGACAGAAGGCTTCCTGTATCTTACCGTACCGGGGAACAGTATATGGGGGCTTTTTAAGCTTATAAACATCTTTGCAGGAGCAGATACCGGCTTCCTGCTGGGGGATTATATAAACCTTAACGTATTCGGAAGACCGGTATGGTACCTTCCTGTTTACCTGGGGTTTTTATCCGTCCTGCTCATAGTGTTCAGTATCTTAGGTATAATGGCGTATGACCGCATAACCGGTACTGCCGGTCAGGTACCGGACAGGGTAAGGCTCAGCCTGATCCCTTCACGCAGTCGTTCCGTATTTTTACAGGAGTGCCACAGGTACCTCTTCTGTGAAGGGGTACTGCTGATCCTTGCAGCCTTCATCATCTTCAGGGCTGTCTCTTTCAGCCCGGTCAGGGAAGTGTTCCGTATGCCGGAGGATATATACTATAAGCAGTATATGCTGCAGCTGGAGGGCATGTATTCGGAAGAAAAGACGGAAGAGATAAAGAACGAACGGAAGAAGTACGAAAGTGTAACGGAGGAGTTCCGGAAAAGCATGGAGCAGGCTTCGGACGAGACCATAAGGAGCCTGATATCGGCAAAGTTCCAGGATGAGACAAGGAAATATGCCGTGCTCGACCGGGTGGAGGCCCATGCAGAATACCTGAAGGAAAAAGGCGGAGCCTTTGTATATGACGCAGGATACCGGATACTTACGAATGATGATACAGGAAAGAAGGATAACCGCATACTTGCTGTTATGGCAGCACTTATGATGGTGGTATGCTCTGTGTTCATGTATGCTCCCGATTACCAGACGGGAGTGGACCGGATAGTGAGGTCTACGGTAAAGGGAAGGAAGAAACTGTTCCTTAAAAGGGAAGCTGTAGGGACCGGGGTGCTGCTTATCCTGTTCGTAGTTACTTATATACCGTTTTTCGTGAGCGTGCTAAAGGCTTACGGAGCTGCCGGACCGGGATATCCGGCATGCTCATTGGGGCATCTGGAAAGCATACCGGCATGGATATCCATACGGGGTTACCTGATGATCTTAAGTGTTGTAAGGTTCGTGATCCTGTGGCTGGAAATGAACATGGTTTTCCTCATCTCAACAAAGGTCAGAAGTATCTCATATGCCCTGATAATCGGGGTTGCGGTATTTGTGGTACCGTTGGGATTTGTATATTGATTATATTAATGTAATGATTTTGAAGATATAATAAGTAGGTTGACTTATAATAAAAAAAAATGTTATGATAAAGATGTTTCTAAAGGTAGCTTTTTATTGGCGAAAGGAGACTAAATTATGAAAAAAGGAAAGAGAATTGCAGCGATAGTATTGACTATTGTTATGGTGACGGTAACAAATGTTTGTGTTAAGGCAAACAGTAGTGAGCATGGTGCACTTGGAGATTACACTGTTTATGCCCAGTCGCATATTAGTACTTATAGTGCATATGGAACTACGTATTCTTCGTTGTATAATCCTGATATTCTTGCTGAAGTTACGTATGCTGAATATATTTGTATAAAACCATATACAACCAATACCACTACGCTAACAGGATCTTCTTGGGGATATTCTACAACGACAAAAACTTTTTCGGCACCGGATGGTTATCGTAGTTCAAGTATAGCATGCGATCATAAAGCGAGTCTTGGCTCTGGAACCTGGACTAATCATACGAATGCAGCATATTGAAATTTTAATTAGCCTCCATACAAAGGAGGTTAATTAAAATTTCCAGGGAGTTATGAATAAGACAATTATAATAGTTTATTTAATCATGTTAGTAAGCATTTTAACCGGATGTACCAAGACTAAGAAAAATGCCGATTTTGATGCTATCATAGCTTATGGCTCGATGGGTTATACTACTTCCTACAGTGATCTCGGGGTTTTTGAAAATGAAAGGGGTATTCTTTATTATTTTGACCCGGTAACTGGTATAAGTACACCTTTGTGCTCTAAAGTTAACTGTAGGCATGAAGGGTATAGCAGTACCAATCCCCATCCGACCTGTGATGCATTTTTTGCTGAGTGGTACAACTGTTCTGCCATAGTGGGGGAGCGTCTGTATTATGTAGCCGGAGAAGAAGGAAACGAGCTGTTTGTTAAGGATTTTTACCGGGCAGACAAGGATGGGACGAACAGAAAGCTTCTTTACCGTGCTGAAAATACCGAAATATTTACACTAGGAACATATGAGGGCAACTATTTTATCTATCTTTATTATAACCAGGAAGATCAGAACGGGATTCCGTTAGAGAAGATCAGGCTGGGGATGATCCTTCTTGATCTGGAAACAGAAGAAATAAAGGATGTTGATTTTGGAGACACATACGGAGGCCGCTTGCTGGCAGCTACAGTTAAGGATGATAAAATATATATATATATGTCATACTTCACAGAAGATATCAGCAAGATCGATTTTGCCGGGCTGTCTGCTTTGGAAAGGGAGGATTATAATGCTTCGTTCCTAAAAGAAGAGATATGGGAGTACAGCATTAAGACAGGGGAAAAGAGAAAATACTGTGAGATACCTTCTGACAGCACATCCTGCATACTTGCATACGGACACATGTTTATTAGCTATGATAACCGGATGACAATGCAGGAGCTTGGGAATGATACAGTTTATGAGATAACCGGAGTATCAGGTGAAGGTTACAGTAAATGCCTGTTTGATTCTGGAGTTCTGTTTTCAGGGAATGGGAAAGTCCTGTTATGGGAAAACGGTACAAGAGAGCTAAAAGAGATAGGGACATATGATCCGGAGAACAGGATATATCTGACATGGGTTACACCGCACTGGGTATACGGGAATATATTCGGAACAGCAGGTAATGACCCTGTCTGCTTTTCACGGGAAAAATTTATGAATGGTAACTTTAACTATAAGATAATGGATATCATGACCGACTGATCATCTTATGCGTTAATTTGGAGACTGACCAATGAGAAAAAGAGGAAAAGCCAGTATAATTATTTGTGGCATTTTGGTTATTATGTTGGTTCTAAGTACAGGTTGTGGGCAAGAGCCGAAGAAGGATATCGTTGTAACGGATACTGATTCGTCGATCATACCTTCATCCCTTGAAGATGAGAATGGTATTGATTATGTGACTTGGGCCATTCCTGGGAACCTGGTGCATATCGAGGATGAAAGTGTAAAAAAAATAAACAACAAACTTAAAGATGAAGGCTATTCGTTTAGACTAAAACTTATACGCATAGAGAGTAATTATGATATAAATTACATTAAAGAGATAGATCAATGTGGGGCAGATATTGTTTTTACCGGAATTGGAGTGGAAAAGAGTAGTGACAGCCTTGCAATAGATGAAATAATAGCGGAAAAGTATGAGGATCTTACAAAGTATATAGAAAATAGCAGGTTGAAGGAATTTATCCCTCAGAAACTGTGGGCTGCTTCGGCGTATAAAGGGAAAAAATTCTTGATCCCTTCAGAATATATTCAAGATGGAGCCGAGCAGATACTGTTATATAAATGTAACGATGATGCAAATCAGTTAACATTTGATGGTGTTGATTCGGATATTTTTATGCTCGAGGGGCTGGCTTCAGAAAACAATAAACTGTTTTATGGGTTTACAGATTTTGAATTTGTCAGATGTTTTGGATACTGTTATGATGCGGGTAACGGTATAGTTATTTCCAATGAAGGGAAGGTTATCAATCCTTTCGAAGATGAAAAATGCCTTCGATGGATGCAGATGATAAATACATGGTATAAAGAAGGAACAGCTCCTGATCCGCGTGACGGGAATCCCATGGTGATCAAAGCCGGGTGCAGCCTTCAATTGACTACTTCTTCGGATATCACTAAAGAAAAAGGACAAGAGGTTAAGTCTTGGAAGAGAGAACTGTGTAATCGATATGGGTGGTCAACTGCCATAAGAAAAGATTCTGAAAATAAGGAAAATGCATTCAAGTTTTTGGAATTGATTAGGACCGATCATGAATATGGGAATTTGTTAATCTACGGAAAACAAAGTACAGATGAGGGACCGATAGATGACAATTATATGAATAAGATAGTTTTTGGTTTGGATGATGGACTAATGCAGCCGGATGATGGGTTGAGACATTTTGCATCCTCAGAAGAAAGATTAAAGTTTTACGAAGAAGATGTGCCTGTTTCACCATCTGTTTATATGGATATTCCTGTGGAATGTTCGGAAATGGCAGCGATAGTAGATAAATATCTTACAAATGAAATCATTCTTTTCCATGACAATTTCGAGGAAGAATTTGAGACATTTAAGAAGGAATATACAGAAGTGTATAATCGAATTTTTCGGAAATGATGATTTACGATATTGATATTATAAAAAGTGCTTGCATTTTTTGGATTTATGTATTATCATACTTTGCAAGGCAATGAAGGAAAAGAGTAGTTACAGGGAAGTCTTAAGAGAGTGTCCGGTCGGTGCGAGGACATGGCGGAAATGTTACGAATACGTTCCGGAGCCGCTTCCTGAAAGGGGTGAGCCCAAGTAGGGATAGACGGGTGCGCCCGATAAAGCGCAGAGTGTGTGATGGCACATGATGAGGAGTGCTTCGCGAGAAGTGCTTAAATAGAGGTGGTACCGCGGATTTTTCGCCCTCTGTTCCATAATCGGAGCAGAGGGTTTTATTTTTGCTCCGAGATCAACAATTATTTGTTTTATGAAAGGAGAAACACTATGGGAATCTATGAAGAACTGGTTGAGCGTGGTCTTATCGCTCAGACTACCGATGAGGCACAGATAAGAGATCTGGTCAACAACGGAAAAGCAACATTTTATATCGGCTTTGACTGTACCGCAGACAGCCTTACAGCAGGTCATTTTATGGCACTTACACTTATGAAGAGGCTTCAGCAGGCTGGTAATAAGCCTATAGCTTTGATCGGCGGCGGCACTACCATGATCGGTGACCCTTCCGGCAGAAGTGATATGAGAAAGATGCTTACCAGAGAAGACATCGATCATAATGCAGAATGCTTTAAGAAGCAGATGGAGAGTTTTATTGATTTTTCCGACGGAAAAGCTATGATGGTCAATAATGCTGACTGGCTTATGAACCTTAATTACATTGAGCTGTTAAGAGAGGTAGGTGCTTGCTTCTCCGTTAACAATATGCTCCGTGCCGAGTGCTACAAGCAGCGTATGGAGAAGGGACTTTCCTTCTTGGAGTTCAACTACATGATCATGCAGTCCTACGACTTCTATTACATGTTCCAGAAGTACAACTGCAACCTTGAGTTCGGCGGTGATGACCAGTGGAGCAATATGCTCGGCGGTACTGAGCTTATCAGAAGGAAGCTGGGTAAGGATGCCCATGCCATGACTATCACTCTTCTTACCGATTCCAATGGCAACAAGATGGGTAAGACTGCCGGAAACGCAGTATGGCTTGATCCCAACAAGACTTCTCCTTTCGAGTTCTACCAGTACTGGAGAAATATCGGCGATGCTGATGTGGATAAGTGCATCAAGATGCTTACATTCCTTCCCATGGAGCAGATCCGTGAGATCGAGAAGTGGGATGCTTCACGTATTAATGAGAAGAAGATGCTGCTCGCTCATGAGCTTACCGAGCTTGTACACGGCAAGGAAGAGGCTGACAAGGCTGAGGCTACAGCCAAGGCTCTTTTTGCAGGCGGCGGAGATGATGCAAATATGCCTACCACTACACTTGCGGCAGCTGATATACCTGAGGATGGTATCGGTATTATCGACCTTATGAGCATGTGCGGCCTTATCCCTTCAAAGGGCGAGGGCAGACGTCTTGTAGAACAGGGCGGCGTAAGCGTGGACGGCGAGAAGGTACCTTCATTTGACTTTAAGGTATCTAAGGATGCTTTACTTGCAGGCGTTAAGATCAAGAAGGGTAAGAAGGTATTTCATAAGGCGATCGCAGAGTGATTGACATAAAAGTTGTATTATGCTATATATACAACATATAGTATTATTATATGTCAATATAGCAGTTGGAGAAGAAAATGGATTCAATAGTACAGGCACTCAGCATCCATGCTAAGGAAACTCCGGACCGTATAGCGGTCATAGCGGATGATGAGCAGATAACCTACGGGCAACTTTGGAAAGAAGTACAGGGCTTTGCGGAGTTTTTACGTAAGCAAGGTTTTGAAAAGGGTTCAAGGATAACCGTTAAGGCAGCCCCTTCCATATGGTTTGCGGTTTCGTGTTTCGGTATCCATCTTTCGGGAAATGTACATGTCCCGATGGAGAAGACCATAGGTCCCGAGGGTATAATAAATATTGCGGATGAGCTCAGCGCATCCATGATCGTGGCAGATACGGATCTTTCGGACAGGATCTCGGAAAATGACGGGAAATATAAGTATATTTCATCGGCGTTAGTCAGGGAGACAGCGAAAGAGTATTATCGTGACGGGCTTGTGTTCGACTTCCCTACTTTGGATATGACCTGTGATATCATGTTTACTACCGGTACTACGGGAAAATCAAAGGGTGTTATGGAGTCGCACAGGGCGGTTGTGGCTGTTTCTGAAAATGTTCAGTACGGTGCCGAGATACCTAAGGACAATATCTATCTTGTGCCCGCACCCATCAATCATGCTTCAGCCATAAGAAAGCTGTATGTGAGCATACTTACAGGTACTACTGTGGTACTGCTGGACGGCTTTACCGATGTTAAGAAATTTTTCAATTATGTGGAAAAATACAAGGTTACTTCCATACTTATGCCTCCTGCGGCAGTCAGGATGATATTGCTTCTGGCAGAAAAGAATCTGGCTAAGTATTCGGGTCAGCTGCATCATATCCATACCGGGTCTGCAGCATTCCCGGAGGCAGATAAGGACAAGCTCTGCGAGATACTGCCCGAGACCAGGCTTTATTTCGCTTACGGTTCTTCCGAAGCAGGCTGTGTTTCCATGTATGATTACTCTAAGAACAGAGGTCTTATCAGTTGTGTAGGTAAGCCCAATAAGAATGCGAATATCTTTATAGTGGATGAGAACCGTAATCCCATAAAGTCTTCCAAGGAAAAACAGGGACTGATCGCTATCTCCGGCGGTATGGTAATGCAGGGGTACTATAATGCACCTGAGCTTACTGCCGAAGTACTTAAGGATGGCGTGGTCTATACCAACGATATCGGTTACATAGATGATGAAGGTTTTGTATATATGCTCGGAAGACGCGGCGACGTTATCAATATCGGCGGCTTGAAGATAGCTCCCACCGAGGTTGAAAATGTGGTGCTCCGTTACCCGGATATCGCCGACTGTGCATGCTTTGCCAAGGAAGACAGGATGGGCGGCGTAGTGCCGAGACTTAATGTTGTTATGAAAAAGGGATGCGAGCTTGACGCTGCAAAGCTTAGAGCACATATGGCAGAGCATCTTGAAGCATTTAAGATCCCGAAGCAGATAGTTGCGGTTGATGAGCTTCCGAAGACTTCGAACGGTAAGCTGGACCGTAAGAGGCTAGTATGAGTGATTACACCTCATCCGTCGCCCGGCGGTTGAGTGGAGTATATATTTGAAAGGGAATTATCATGTTAGACAGAATTATTGAGATCTTACAGGGTATCCGCGATGACATTGATTATTATTCGGAGGATTCTCTGATCGATGACGGTATCTTTGATTCATTTGATATCGTAGGACTTGTTAG
>JAFZJK010000220.1 GCA_017553965.1 Lachnospiraceae bacterium
CTTTACGAACTCCACAGACCGTGGGTTAAGAAAGCAAAAGTAGTGATCCACTACGGCGCACCTGTTCCTACAGAAGGTATGGACAGGGAAGCTAAAAAGGCACTCGCCGGAAACGTTCAGGGACTTATAAAAGAGATGCTTGATGAGGATAAAAAGTTAATATCGTAATGTACAGAGCACCGGATGAAGCTTTTCCGGTGCTTTTGTTTATGAGGCAAAAATTCCCTCATAAAAGTGTTAAGGACCACTTGAAAGTTTTTGGTTTTCAGTGTAAGATATATATGTAGAAATATGTTTTCTTAAGAGACTGAAAAAAGAGGAGAAGGTATTATGGACAACTGTATTTTTTGTATGATAATAGACGGCAAGATACCGTCCACAACAGTATATGAGGATGACGATTTTAAGGCTATCATGGATATATCACCCGCAGCAAAGGGACACGTGCTGGTACTCCCCAAGAAGCACTGTGCAGATCTGCTTTCCATCGATCCTGATGTGGCTTCAAAAGCACTTCTTGTAGCATCAAAGATAGCAAATGCTCAGAAAAAGGCATTAAACTGTGATGGTATCAACCTGCTCCAGAACTCGGGAGAGGCAGCATGGCAGTCGGTATTCCACCTTCATATACATCTTATACCAAGATACAAAAACGACGGGGTTCAGATGCCTTGGACTCATGTAACATATGCGGACGGAGAAGCAGCAGAGTATGCAGAGAAGATCCGCGCATGTTTATAACGGATAAAAGACTCTATAAGACTCTAAAAGATTCTTCGCTTCGCTCAGAATGACAATCTTTATGTCATCCTGAGGGCAAAGCCCGAAGGATCTTGCGGCGATAGGAGATAACATCATGGCTTCAAACGCTCCCATAGGGGTATTTGATTCGGGTATAGGCGGCACTACGGTAGTAAAAGAACTGATAGCCAGCCTTCCGAACGAGAAGATAATATACTACGGAGACACCGCAAGGGTTCCGTACGGTAATAAATCAAAAGAGACCATCATAACATATTCAAGGCAGATAGCTAACTTCCTCATGGAAAAAGAAGTAAAAGCCATCGTTATAGCCTGCAACACTGCGAGTGCCGTGGCGTTGGAGACCTTAAGACACGAGCTTCCTGTACCGATCATAGGTGTGGTAAAGCCGGGAGCAAAGGCTGCAGCCGAGGCTACAAAAAATAACAAGATCGGTGTTATAGCTACCAGAGCTACTGTCAACAGCGGTATATACGAGGAGTTCCTGCACAAGACCGATCCCAAGATACATGTATATAAGCAGGCCTGTCCGCTCTTCGTGCCGCTCGTTGAGGAGGGCTGGATAGACGATGACGTGACCCGCAGCATAATCCACAGGTACCTGGACGGACTTCTGAAAAAGAACATAGATGCTTTGATACTCGGCTGTACACACTATCCTCTGTTAGCCGAAGAGATCGGTAAGATCACCGGAGAAAAAGTGAAACTCGTAAATCCTGCATTTGAATGTGCAAGAGAGTTTAGATATGTTCTTGAGGAAAACGATCTCCTCTGTGAGGAGGAAAATCCTCATGAAAACGAATTTTATGTAAGCGATGACCCAACATCCTTCGCCGGATTTGCCAATTCGATACTTGGAGAAGGCAGCGTAAAAACAGGAAATGTTTTTATTAAGAATTTTGATTAACACATAACATTTAGGATAAAGATAAAGGGAAAATAAGACCGTATGAAGCTGACAATTGAGAATTACAAACCATTGTATGAAGCGGATCCCGCACACTGGGCAGAGATGTCGGTAGAGTCCAAGTTCGACTACCTGACCGATGAGATAAAAAAAGGCAACAACGATGCCCGCTTTCATCTGTCCCTGCAGGTGACCAAGCAGAATTTTAAATCCATACCGGCTGAAAAGCTTATCGCATGGTGTCACAAGATGCCCTATGCCAACCTGCCCATAGCAAGTCTGTTCCTCGGATTCTGTTATGAGTGTGGTTACGGCGTACAGCAGGACTATGTAAAGGCTCTTTCATGCTATGAAAATGCCAACCAGAAGGGCAGCATTGACTCACTGTTTTACTTGGGTGAGATGTACCGCCTGGGTATGGGTACCCCTGTCAATTATCAGAAGGCAGCAGCATATCTTACAGATACGGTAAAATACGATAACAGCAATCCCAAGGCACTTGTCAGTCTGGCACTTCTCTACATGGAAGGAAAGGGTGTGGAGGAAAACCAGGATAAGGCATTGGAGCTTATAACCGAAGCCAATATATTAAACGATCTTTCATCATATTATTACATGGGTGTGCTCCGTGAAAAACGAGGCGAGTGTTCAGAGGCTATAAAGTACTACAGGAATGCACATAAGTTTTCTGATGTGGCAGAAGAGCATGCACTTGCGGCATACCGTTTGGGAGTAATATACGAAGAAGGCCAGGGCGTCATCCATGATGATTCCAAATCCTTCGTATATTATCTTGAGGCAGCCCAAAAAGGAATAGTGGAGGCCCAGTACAGAGTCGCTGTTTTCTTTGAAAACGGACGCGGCACCGACACTGACAGACGTAAGGCCAGGATGTGGTACATGAAAGCGGCCATGGGCGGAAACCCTCAGGCACAGCTTTACCTGGGTGAGATGTACGAGGACGGATTCTTAGAGGAAAACATCAAGCCCAATATAGAAGCAGCATTTTCATGGTATATGAGAGCAGCACTTGCAGGTGACCAGACAGCATCCGAAAAAGCAGAATATATCTTATCCCACGGATACAATGTACATATGGATATAGGAGAGGCTCTTGACTGGCTGAGACGCTCCGCAGCAGGCGGAAATCAAGGCGCTATAGAAGAGCTTGAGAGATTAAAGAAAGTAAATGCCATAGATGAAAAGAGTGATATCCAGACCACTGACGGCAGCCATTCCGCTATGGCGGATCTGGATGAGCTTATCGGTATGGAGACCATAAAGAAGGATGTACGAGAGCTTATCAATCTGGTAAAAATGCAGAAGCTTAGACGTGAAAAAGGCATGAAGTCATTGCCTGTATCCCTTCACATGGTATTTACCGGTAATCCCGGTACCGGTAAGACGACTGTGGCCAGGATCATGGCGGATATCTACAGAGAGATCGGCGTGCTTTCAAAGGGACAGCTGGTAGAAGTAGACCGTGCCGGTCTGGTAGCGGGCTATGTAGGACAGACAGCCATCAAGACTCAGGAAAAGATAGATGAGGCAAACGGCGGCATCCTCTTCATAGATGAGGCATACACGCTGGCAAAGAAGGGTAACGATTACGGACAGGAAGCCATTGACACGCTCATCAACCTTATGGAAAAGCGTCGTGACAACTTCATAGTCATAGTAGCAGGTTATCCCGACCTCATGAAGGAGTTCATCAACTCCAATCCCGGTCTTAAGTCCAGATTTAACAAGTACTTCCATTTCCCGGATTACTCATCCGAAGAGCTGGTACAGATATTCATGTCACTCTGTGACAAATACGAATACCGCTTAAGCGAAGAGGCAGCAAAGATAGTCCGTGAAAAGATCGAGACCCACGTAAAGAACAAGAAC
>JAFZJK010000221.1 GCA_017553965.1 Lachnospiraceae bacterium
CTATGACCTCGTATTCAGAGATGGTGAGGAAGGTATCAACTATACACTTTCACAGCTCATCGGACCTGATGCTAAATTTGTAGCAATCGATCCTTTCGAGGATGCTAACGGAAATCATACCAAGTATCTCTACAGTGCAGTCGGATCAGACAGAAAGATCTTCTTCCCTGCAACAAATGATGAGCCTTTAGCTTGTATGCTTTACCTTGATTTCATTTCAGATGCAAATATCGTTGAATATCTTCAGATCGGTGATGAAGGTATCACACATACCAAGAATGCAGAAGGTGTTGTATTTGTTCAGAGTCCTGATGAGGCTCATGCAGATGCAAAGCCCAATTCAGGCTACAATATCGACCTTACCATGACTACAAACGGACTTCGTCTTTCATCAGATGAACTTACTATCAAGTCTATGGCTTACGGTTATGCAAACGTTGATCCTCAGGATGTTGTAAATGCTATCAATGTTTCACTTAACGATGCTAAGTATCCTACATCCATCGATCTTGGTACTATCGATGCTGAAACAACTATCGGTGACACACTTACTTCTTACCAGAGACAGACATTTGATAAGGCTGTAGCTGCAACAGTTGAGAATTTCGACAGCGTATGGGACAGCGGTATGGCTGATTACCTCGCAGCAGGCGGACAGGACATCATTGATGAGCGTCTTGAGAAGTGGACCGCAGCTTACGGCAACGCAACAATGCTTCCTTAATCGGAATCCGATTTTGTAATTCTTCTTTATCCTAAATGTTTTATAGCAGATGCGGTCCGGAGTCCCCAACTTCGGACCGCATTTGTGTCACCTTACCACCACGTGCCGAGTAGCAAGAAATGACAAGAAAATACATAAATATCATTTGATATTACAAGCAATATTTAGTAGAATAATTATAGTGTGTTTTAATGCACATTATGTATACAAATAGATACGGATTATACCCGTTATAATAGGAGGATACTAACATGGCAGGTCCTGTTGCACCTAAAGATCCGGTAAAGAAGAGACCGGCGATATACCTTATGTACGATAAGCAGATTTTTGCTCAGCCCTTTAGGGATGGCAAGGGTGTCTGCTTCCTTTTCATGGATGATGGAAGAATGCCCGCTATGGCCAGGATGGTCGGCGGCGTAGAAGATGAGCAGATGCTCCGTATGCTTTCTAAGATCGACGATTTTAAGAAGCTTGTATACGGTATCGGCGTTTCTATGATCAATGAAAAGGGTATCGAGGGCGAGTTTGTACTCCAGATATACGGAAAAGCCGATCCTTATAACGGTGGTACCAGTATAAAAACTAAACTTACACCCGATGGTACAGAATACCTTGTACCTTTATCTGAGATAGAGTGGAAAGCAGATGATGACCGCATTGGGCAGATCCGTTTCCATTTTGATGAGTCAAATTTCCCGGCCACAGTTATGGTTAAGCTTTACCTTAACGATGGTTATGAGGCTCCTGAGTTTGTACCTGCCGATCCTGTTGATATTAACTCCGACAGATACAAGGAGCTTATTTCACAGTCACTCGTTTCCATGGGGAACTTTGAAAGACTTAAGAAAGCTATCGCTAAAGCACGTTCGGGCGAGTCCGTAAAGATGGCATTTATTGGAGGTTCTATTACCCAAGGTGCCGGAGCTACACCTATTAACGCGGAGTGCTACGCATTTAAGACATATAAGGCATTTGACGAACTCTTCTCAAAGAATCACAACACAGAATATGTCAAAGCCGGCGTAGGTGGTACGCCTTCAGAGTTCGGTATAGTAAGATTTGACAGAGATATATTACGCAGCGGCTACTTCATGAGCGAAGGATTAACTTCAGATCCTGCAAAAGAGCCTGATATAGCAGTTGTTGAGTTTGCAGTTAACGATGAAGGCGATGAGACTAAGGGAAAATGCTTCGAAGGTCTTGTAAGACGTTTCCTGCAGATGAAGAACATGCCTGCTGTCATCATCATATTCAGCGTGTTCATCGATGATTATAACCTGCAGGAGAGGCTTTCACCTATCGGATATCATTACAATATCCCTATGGTTAGTGCCAAGAATGCAGTTACCGCTCAGTTTTATATGTCAAAGGAGCAGGGCAGGATCATAACCAAAGATCAGTATTTCTATGACAGATATCATCCTACCAACCTTGGACATACTATCATGGCTGATACGATCATCAACCTCTTTAAGAAAGTAGACGAAGTTGATGAAAATGATGCATCACTTTCAAATGAGATAAAAGCAGGACTTGAAACTTACAAGCTTCCTGCAACTCCCAAGATGACCGACGCATTTGAGCATATAAGCCTCGTTACCATTGGAGCTGATTCTGCTAATGTACCCGGTGGTATATATTGCGAGTCAGAAGCAAGCGGAGCTGACGGACTCGGAAATACATGGAGCATCAGTAATCTGAAACTCGGAAGCTTCTGTGATAACGATCAGGAGTCACAATTTGCTGAGCGTGATTTCGATCTGTTCGGTACCATGCAGTTCCGTGATAACAGAAGACATGTAAGCGGAGATGAGCCTTTAACATTTGATGCAGACTGCAAAGTATTAATGGTAGTTACCAAGGACTCAGCAGCTCCCGATGAAGGCTGTGTTGATATATTTGTAGACAATGAGCTTGTAAAAACCGTTAACCCCAGAGAGATCGGATGGACTCATTGTAATGCAATGATCATATTTAATAATGATACTAAGGGTAAGCATAATGTAAAATTCGCTATGCATCCCGGTGATGAGGATAAGAAGTTTACAATACTTTCTTTCGGTATCAGGTAATAGTGAATAATACTTAAGAGGTATATATGATAATTCTGATTGGTGGCAGTTCACATGTAGGAAAAACATATCTGGCTCAAAAGCTTTTGGAAAAGCTTAAAATGCCGTATCTTTCTCTTGATCATATTAAGATGATGTTCATACGCGGCAGGTTGACCGACCTGACTGTTGAAGATGATTACGAGATGAGATATTTTCTTTGGCCTTATGCTGCCGAACTGATCAAAACCGCTATAGAAAATAAGCAAAACATGATAGTTGAAGGTTGTTACATCCCTTCAGAGTGGCGTGACCAGTTTACTGAGGAATATCTTAAGGATATAAAATGCTTCTTCATAACAATGTCTGAGGATTACCTTAAGAATAATATCAATCTTGTGGCCAACCACGGCAGTGTCATAGAGCAAAGGATTGACGATGAAGTAGATCTCGAGCGTCTTATAAACTGCAGCAAAGAGTTCAAGGAAGAAGCTATAAAATACGATATCCCGGTTATTGAGATAACGGATAAATACGATATTGATGAGATAACTGACAAGGCGTTGAGTATAATCGGAGAG
Source organism: Lachnospiraceae bacterium (assembly GCA_017553965.1). The sequence continues at coordinate 3,357 of JAFZJK010000221.1, forward strand.
CAACCTTAAAATATACCTCATTAAAAAGGAGTTTACATGGAACACGAATTGTTCGTTAAACAGTTAAGACCTGACATTTATCTTATGGATGAAGGTCATGAAGCTACGGGCTATATAGTTATCGGTGATGAGAAGGTATGTGTTATAGATACCATGAACGGCTATAACAATTTAAAAGATGTTGTACGTAACATCACCGATAAGCCTATCATAGTCATCAACACTCACGGGCACCCGGATCATATTTTCGGGAATATATATTTTGATGAAGCCTATATAAACCCTAAGGATATGGAGCTGGCCAAGTCTTTCTATGACGTTCCGGAGTTTAAAAAGGCATGTGAAACGTTCGGTTTCTCGATTCCGCCTTTTAAGCCGATAAAAGGCGGAGATGTGATCGATCTTGGCGGAAAGCATCTTGAGGTATATGAACTTTCCGGTCACACAGACGGAGGGTTATTACTTCTGCTTAAGGAAGACAGGGTATTGTTTACCGGAGACGCCATCAATCATTTCCTTTGGATGATGCTGGATGGATGTCCCAAGATGTCGGAACTGGTAAAAAGTTTAGATAATGTTATGTTCCTGGAGGATAAAGCAGATTACATACTACACGGACATGCACAGGATTTCGATGATATATCGCTCATGAGATGCTTGAGACAGGGTGCTCAGGATATATGTGACGGAAAGATAGAAAACGACAAGCCTTACACCTGGTTTGGCGGTGAATCGCGTATGCATGAGTTTAAGACAGAAGAAGGCAAGAAGTATTCCTCTGAGCATAGTTTCATAATATACGGGGAAGATCAGTTGGAGCAATAAACAATTACAAAAAAAAGATAACAGGAGAAGGTTATGAACATAACAAGAGAGGCAGAATGCCGAGCAAAAGCTAAGAAACTTGTATCAAAGATGACACTTACCGAGAAAGTGTATC
>JAFZJK010000222.1 GCA_017553965.1 Lachnospiraceae bacterium
TGTTCTTCGCTGTTTATTAAAATGGGTATCCTTATGGCAGTGGACTCTGCCTGGAGCTTTAAGTCATAACCAAGCATGGATAAGGGAGGAGTAATATCAAATACTATATCCATGGTTGAAAAGATAGTGGCGGTATTGCCCATTATCATATTGCCGAGCTCGCCCAATGCCGAGCAGGCCATGGAATCCAGCTCGTTAACGGGCATTCCCATCATCATGACGGAAGCTGTATCCTTTGCTTTCTGCTCGGTCATACCTATGATGACCTGTCCCTTCATACCGCCTGTCAAACCTACCTGGATAAGAAAAGCATTATCCGGGAATTTCATATCCGATAGGGATGGTTTCCCAAGCACACCACCGGTGATACCGAGCATCTCAAGTACCGTGATGGTAGCTTTTACGAAGGGATTAATATATTTTATGTCAACCTGTGCCATATAGTTTTCCCTTTTCTCCGAAATGAGCCTCTGTTTGTCAATCTGTAAATTTTTTAAACAAATCGTAAAACAAGAAGTCACAATTAATATACATATACAAGTTCATTCTATCATATAGAGAAAAAAATAGCAAGAAGTAAAAAGTGTTGATAAAGTACGAAAAAAGTAGTATTATGAATCTAAGAATAAATATGTTTTGGAGGTTTATTATGGAATCAAAGGATTACATGGAAGAGTATTGTTTGTGGATGTCTTCTGATGCGTTTGACGAGAAGACAAAGAAGGAACTGGAGTCAATTGCCGGCAACGAAGAAGAGATCAAGGATCGCTTCTACAGAAGCTTGGAGTTCGGTACTGCAGGACTCAGAGGTGTCATTGGGGCGGGCACCAACAGAATGAATATCTACACTGTAAGAAAGGCATCACAGGGCTTAGCAAACATCATCATACGTGAGGGCGGCCAGCAGAAGGGTGTTGCCATCGCATACGATTCAAGACATATGTCGGTTGAGTTCAGCGAGGAAGCTGCACTCTGTCTCAATGCAAACGGTATCAAGACATACCTGTTTGATTCGCTCCGACCTACTCCCGAGCTTTCATTTGCACTTAGAGAGCTGGGCTGTATAGCAGGTATCGTTATAACAGCCAGCCACAACCCTTCCGAGTATAACGGATATAAGGTATACTGGGAGGACGGTGCACAGATCACCGCACCTAAGGATGCACAGATCATAAACGAAGTTAATTCCATAACAGATTATCTGTCATTAAAGACTATGAAGAGAGAGGATGCAGAAAAGGCAGGTCTCTTCAATATCATAGGAAAAGATATAGATGACCGTTACAATGAGGAGCTGATGAAGCTTGCATTAAGACCTGAGGTCATCAAGAAAGCGGCAGAGGATATCTCGATTGTTTATACTCCTTTCCACGGTACGGGAAATATCCCCGTAAGACGAGTACTTGCAGAGCTCGGCTTTAAGAAGGTATATGTGGTACCCGAGCAGGAGAAGCCGGACGGTGACTTCCCCACAGTGGCATATCCCAATCCCGAGGATAAGACAGCATTCAAGCTTGCACTTGAGCTTGCTGAAAAGGTTAATGCGGATCTGGTACTTGCTACCGACCCCGATGCTGACAGACTCGGTGTTTATGCAAAGGATTCCAAGACCGGAGAATATATGGCATTCACCGGCAACATGAGCGGTACACTGCTTTGTGATTATCAGCTTGCAGCAAGAAAAGAGCTCGGACTTATGCCCAGTAATCCTGCAGTCATCAAGACCATCGTTACTACCAACATGTGTGATGTGGTAGCAAAGAAGTATGACTGCACACTTATTGAGTGTCTTACAGGTTTCAAATACATAGGTGAGCAGATTAAACTCTTTGAGCAGGGCGTAAAGGATTACAATTACGTATTCGGATATGAAGAGTCTTACGGCTGCCTGATAGGTACACATGCAAGAGACAAAGATGCCTGTGCAGCGGTTATGGGTCTGTGCGAGGCAGCAGCATACAATAAACTCCAGGGCAAGAGCCTTTGGGACAGAATGCTTGAGATGTACGAAGAGTACGGATACTACCGTGAGGGTGCGGTATCTGTTACCATGAAGGGTGCCGACGGTGCAGAAAAGATAGCAGCCATCCTTGACAACTTAAGAAAGAATCCTATTTCGGAGCTTGGCGGATTTAAGGTGCTTGAGGCAAGGGACTACAAGCTTCATACCGTTAAGAACTGCATCACCGGAGAGGAGAGTGCTACAGAGCTTCCCGAGTCCAATGTACTTTACTATGTACTTGAGAATGACCAGTGGTGCTGTGTAAGACCTTCCGGTACAGAGCCCAAGATCAAGTTCTATTACGGTATCAAGGGCAGCTCCATGGAAGAGGCTGACAAGTTATTCGATCAGGTTGGAGAAGCGATCAAAAAACTCGCATAATAAAATATAATATAAAAAGCCGTGCAACGCGCACGGCTTTTTAAGAAATAAAGATATATCCGGTCTGAAAACGGACATAAAAGGAGAATAAAAATGGTAAAACATGTTATCTTATGGAAATTAAAGGAAGAATATTCGGATGCTGAAAAGAGCAGTATCAAGGAAGGTATCAAGCAGGGCCTGGAAGGCCTTAAGGGTAAGATTGACGGACTGATCGATATCAAGGTTAATATAGAACCTCTGCCTTCATCCAACTGTGATCTTATGCTTGATTCAAGCTTTACCGACGCTGCGGCATTAAACGGATATTCCGTACATCCCGCTCATGTGGAAGTAGCCAATACCAAGGTAAGACCTTATACTTCGAGCCGTGTATGCATGGACTATGAGGTGTGACATATAGTATAGGGGTTGATACTGTCCGGGGAATAGGAACCGGGCAGGAAAGGGGACAGATATGAAATATCTTGTAATTGTAGGCATTTTTATAGTATTTGATATTATTGCATTTATCCTGTATGGCTTAGACAAATCCAAAGCAGAAAAGCACGCATGGAGGACACCCGAAGCGGTACTGCTCTGGATGTCTGTACCCGGCGGTATAGGAGCTTTTGTCGGGATGAAGGCTTTTCATCACAAAACAAAAAAGTGGTACTTCAACCTTGTGGCAGGTCTGTTTGCACTTATCCAGGCAGCGATCATCGGGTTTATAGTATATTGTATCTGTAAGTTTGGAGCTGATTTCAGCTTCTAAAAGCAAATTTGAAAGGAGAGGTATATGAAGATTTTTAGGAAAACAGTTACTTATTTATTGGCCTTTATTATGGCATTTTCACTGACAGCGGCTATTGTTGACGTATCTCCTATAGGTGTAAGAGCGGCTGAGCAAACCTATACATTTACTGACCGCAGCGGAAAAGAAGTTACCGTTCCGGTAAGTGCGTTTGCTTCTTCGGTTATCTCGTTTACGCATGGAGATCCCTGGATGAATGATGAACTTCATATGGATCCTGCTGTAGCTTTGGGTATTCCGGATTATGTAGAAGTCGGAAGCAACAGTACTGGCGACCTTTGTATGGGAGCAGGAGGAATACTTATCCTTGCATTTGACAGATATATAACCGACGGTGACGGCGATGACGTATATGTATTTGAGGTTGGCGGATATGTAGAGGAGACCAAGGTAGAGGTCAGTGCCGACCTTAAGACATGGTATGAGCTGGGTTACGTAAGAGGAAATGCAGCAGGTCTTGATCTTAACGAAAAAACTCCCGCAGGCGGAAAATACAGATATGTTAAGCTGACCGATACCGGAGCAAATCCCAACGGTGGCTGGCCCGGTGCCGATATCGATGCAGTCTGCGGACTTAATTCCGAGACCATTCCGGAGGAAGATCTTAAGGACAGCGATTATACATTTACTGACAGACTTGATGAGGCATACACTGTTTCCACAAAATCATTTGCAACATTTGTGGTTGATTTTACACCCGGAGATCCTTGGATGAGCGATGAACTCCATATGGATCCCGTGCTTGCATTAGGCGTACCTGATTACAAAGAGACCGGATACAACAGCGTAGGCGATCTCTGTATGGGTAAGGGCGGAATACTTACTCTCGGATTTGATATTTATATCAATGATGGTAAGGGAAATGACCTTTATGTTTTTGAAGTAGGCGGATACGTAGAAGAGACCAAGGTTGAAGTAAGTAATGACTTAAAGACCTGGTATGAAATAGGATATGTAAAAGGAAATGAAGCCGGACTTGATCTCAACGGAAAAGTTCCTGAAGGAACAGGCTTCAATTATGTAAGACTTACCGATACCGGAGCAAATCCTAACGGCGACTGGCCCGGAGCGGACATTGATGCAGTATGCGGTATTAATACCACAACAAAGAAAACAACAACTCTTAAGGCTCCCGGCAAGACAAAGATAAGCACCGCAAAAGCATCCGGGACAAAGCTTACCGTAAAGTGTAAGAAGGTAAGCAAAAACCGCAAGGGATATGAATTCCAGATATCAACCGACAAGAACTTTACATCACCTACCACCAAGACTTCATCAAAGAATAAGGTATCTTTTAAAAACCTGAAAAAGAATACCACATATTATGTACGTGTACGTGCATATAATAAATCAGGCAGTACAAAGTCATATGGTAAGTGGAGTGCAGTAAAGACCGTAACCATTAAATAACTCTTATCGGGAGGTGTTATATGGCAAAGTATTGTGATCAATGCGGTACGATGTTGAATGATGACGCAAAGTTTTGTAACAAGTGCGGGGCACCGCAGTCTGCCATACAACAGGCTCAGGCTACGCAACAACAGGCAGCTCCGCCACCACAGTCTGTATATCAGCAACCGGTTCAACCACCGCAGCAACCAGTATACCAGCAACCTATACAAGCGCAGCCAGTGTATCAGCAGGCTCAGCCCATGCAACAGCCTTTAGCGTATGCAGGAAACGGTCAGGTGCGTAACGGGATACCTGCACCCGGGTATTCAGACCGTATAAATGACCCCGAGATAGTGGCGGCCATGAAAAAGAATCGGAGACGCGGCTTGATAATCGGTCTGTTCATTATACCGCTCCCGTTATTGGGCTTTATCATTTACGGAAAAGCAAGCGGGGAGCTTGAGATGAGCCAGTCTCTTCTGTACGGCGGAATAGTATCTGGAGTTTTCCTGTTGTTCATGCTCTTCAGTATTATAAAAGAAAGAGCAAAAAATACTTATGATGCGGTAGTAACGGATAAAAAGCAGGAGCGGACTTACCGCCATAAGAATAATAATGCCAGTAAGGAAATGTATACAGAGTATACGACATATATCACCAGGTCCGACGGTAAGAAAAAGAAAATACTGGAGCACGAAGGTTCACAGATATGGGCATACAATTATCTTGAGGTGGGAGATAAGTTCAGGTACCATCCTGAGTTTCATTTCCCATATGAGCTGTATGACAAATCAAAAGCTCCATATATTGCATGTGTAAGCTGTATTACCAAAAATCCTAAAGAAGCCGACAGATGTAAGAAGTGCGGATTGCCTTTGTTAAAGTAACGTTTATAACGTCATATAACATTATTGACATTTTCTCATAATATATTAAGATAGTAGTGTCGGCTTACGACTATTATCATAATTATATTAGGAGGCAATCATGGCTGATTACAATGAGATGACTATAGCTGAGATGTATGATCTTTCAAATACCATAGCAGCTGAACTTTTTGAAGGAAAAACTTACCCTTGGGAAGTACTTCCCGAGATAGGAGACTTTATATTAAAGCTCGGAGCAACACTTGATCCCGAAGAATATGAGAAGAAAGGTGAAAACATCTGGATCGCCAAGTCCGCAAAAATAGCTCCTACCGCAAGTATCACAGGTCCCTGCATCATAGGAAAAGATACAGAAGTTAGACAGTGTGCATTTATCCGCGGCAAGGCTATCGTAGGAGAGGGCTGTGTAGTAGGAAACTCTACCGAGCTTAAGAATGTAGTCCTTTTCAATAAGGTTCAGGTACCTCATTACAACTATGTCGGTGATTCTGTATTTGGTTTCAAGTCACATACCGGAGCAGGAGCCGTTACATCAAACGTAAAGCAGGATAAAACTTTGGTTACAGTTAACTACAATGGGACAAAGGTTGCTACAGGACTTAAGAAATTCGGTGCTATGCTTGCCGATAACGTAGAAGTGGGCTGCAACTCAGTACTTAATCCCGGTAGCGTGGTAGGAAAGCATTCAAATGTTTATCCTCTTTCCATGGTTAGGGGCTTCGTACCTGCAGAGTCAATATATAAAACAGGCGGAGTAATAGTTCCTAAGACAGCTGATGTTTGATTAAATAAGCTTATAGGAAAAAGGATTATAACTTTGAACTAAGCAATACATGACAGATGTGAGCAACTTTTAAGAAGTAATATCTTGACTGTTTTGTTATAATTATTTCACTAAGAACCCCTATGATGCTTTGGTGACTTAGCAAAATAGGGGTATTTTTAAAGGGTTTAACAAAAACGTTTTAGGAGGGTATTTTATGGCAATGATGGAAAGGCCCGTTGTCACAACTTTTGATGACGGCGGAAAGTATTGGGAGCATGAATTTGAAAAGTTTTATCTGAAGGTATTCGTACCCAAAACCGATATTGACGGGGAAGTAGTTAATTACAGCTTCAGAGCTCCTCTGTTACTGGTATTTGAGGAGAACAGAAAGTCCATGGAGGAAGCTGTTAAGTTCGCAAAAGAGAGCGGTCTTGCAGATATAGCTTCCAAGGTTGATTCAAGTGTGCTCTTTGTTTATCCCACATGTGAAGGTGCATGGAAGAATGCGGATGAGAGCCTTTATGTATCACTTATCAGCGAGATAAAGATGAATCCTTATTACAAGGACGGTATTATAGAGATCACAGATTTCTTTACAAGAGAGTTCAAGGGCTTCTTTGTAAAGGGTGCTATATTCAGAGCAGATATCTACAGCTACGGTGCATCGGCTGATTATGTAGCAAAGAACCTTATCAAGACTCTTCAGGGCGAGTATCTCTGGGGACCCGGAGAGATCACTCCCGCTTGTCTTTCTATGGAAGGCTTAAGCGTTACACCCGTAGTTGAGCGTAAGGATATAGGAATCTTAAGCGTTGGCAACAGTGCTGAGATCAACACTGCATTTGACGGATGCCAGAACCTGCTTATCAAGGACAGCGCAGATTACAAGGCTGATTTTAAGGCATTTGTACGTCAGTTCAAGATGTGGTGCGGAAACATGGAGATCGAGCCTGATTTTGAAGCACTTGATATGACAGAAGAAGCAGGTTATACTCTGGTTCAGACATCACCCGATAACCGTGGCAGATATAAGGACGCAAAAGAACATAAAGTAGGATATTTTGCATACTATAATAACGATCTGTTTGATAAGGGACCTGTTCCGCTTCTTATCGGATTCCACGGCGGCGGAGACTCCACCATGTACCTTACATTTGTATCGGGCTGGTGGGAGATAGCTCACAAATACGGATTCCTTTATGTAGCTATAGAGAATCATCAGGATGTTACAGCTACCGAAGTTATAGAGGTACTTAACGACCTTAAGAAGAAGTATAAGATCGATGAGCACCGCGTTTACTGTTCAGGTTTCTCAATGGGAAGCGGCAAGACCTGGGATATGTATCAGGAGTATCCGGAAGTTTTTGCAGGCATGGCTCCCCAGTGTGCACTGTTCCCTGTAAGAAACAATCCTTTCGGAAAGGATCTGGGCGACAAGCTCAATACTACAGTACCTGTACCGCTTTTCTATGCAGGCGGAGAGAAGTCACATTTACCCGAGCTTCCTTTCCAGGCTGAGACAGGTATCGAGAGAATACAGTATGCAGCCGAGACCAATAAGTTAAAGAAGAAATTTGATATTAAGTTTGCAGACAAGGATAACTGGGAGAACAAGATATACGGTATCCCCGGTGACCGCGTAGAGGTAGTACATGATGACTCACGTGGTGCAAACCTCACTATCAATTATTACGACAGCGAAGACGGTGTATGCCGTACCGCATTCGCCAGCATCGATAATCAGGTACATGAGTGCCGCCAGCATACTAACGAGCAGGCTTGGAAATTCATATCACAGTTCACCAGATAAAAGAATGGGGCTGTCGTACTAACGTACGGCGGCCCCTAATTTTATAAGAAAAACCATAAGCCCGTTGTAAGATGGTAAGCATTATGCTATACTTTTTTTATCACTTATAATAATGATTGGGGAGTGGGGATTTATGTGGCTACATAAGAATAAGCCGGTACATTATGGAGAAGATATTAAGTTTGATCCTGACAAGCAGTATGCTGTTATCCGCAGCTCCATCTGCACAGGTGAGAAAGTTGCCGGGTTTAAGAGTAAGGAAGACGGTCATTTCACAGAGGTTATGCTGATACGCTCTTATGAAGATGAACTGCGTTTCAAAAAAA
>JAFZJK010000223.1 GCA_017553965.1 Lachnospiraceae bacterium
GAAGAGGGCGAGATCATCAGCATGACCTTTGAAAAGGGTATCCCTACAAGCCTTAACGGCGAGAAGTTAAGTGCTACAGAGATTATCAAGAAATTAAATAAGCTTGGCGGAAAGCACGGTATCGGTATTGTTGATATCGTAGAGAACCGTGTAGTTGGTATGAAATCACGTGGCGTTTATGAAACACCCGGCGGAACCATCCTTATGGCAGCACATGAGCAGCTTGAAGAGCTCATCCTTGACAGAGCTACCATGACAGTTAAGAAAGAGATCGGCAATAAGTTTGCTGATGTAGTATATGAGGGCAAGTGGTTCACACCTCTCCGTGAGGCTCTTCAGGCATTTGTTGAGAGCACACAGCGGTATGTTACCGGCGAAGTTAAGATGAAGCTTTACAAGGGCAACATCATCAAGCAGGGTACCACATCACCTTACTCACTTTACAGTGAGTCTCTTGCTTCGTTTACAACAGGTGAGCTTTACGATCATCACGATGCAGAGGGCTTCATCAACCTGTTCGGCCTTTCACTTAAGGTAAGGGCTATGAAGATGGCTGAAGCTGAGAAGAATAAAAAATAATTAAAAATGTTTTAATTGATTGTTTTCTTTACAAAACTTAAAGCCTGGGATATAATAGTCCCAGGTTTTATTTTTTTGTCGGAGGGAAGGAAAAGTGACCAAAAAATCAAAGAAAATGGTTAAAAGAATTATGAAGGGATTAAAGATAGCGGTATGTGCCGTTATCGTATTTGTAATTCTGTTTTTTATCTTTATGATCATTACCGAATACAGGCCGGTAGACAAACAGGATGTGGCTTACGACAGTTCACTTACTGTAATGGAGAAAAGAAGCTTTGATATCATGACTCTGAACATCGGGTATGGCGGTCTCGGAGAAGAGATGGATTTCTTTATGGACGGCGGTACGGGAGTAAATCCCGAATCCGAAGCAAGGGTGAAGGAGAACCTTAACGGTATAGAAAACATTCTAAATCTTGTAGATCCCGACTTTTATTTTATACAGGAAATAGATAAGGATTCATCCAGATCCTACCATATCGATGAAACCGCATACCTTCAGAAAGAATATACATCAAGAGCCTATGCACAGAATTATGTATGTAAGTGGGTGCCTTATCCTATAGCTCACATGATAGGAAGTGTGGACAGCGGTATCATGACCCTTTCAAAGTATAAGATGGATTCTGCACAGAGGATCAGCTTGCCGAATTTCCAGAGCTGGCCGAAGTCGATGTTCATGCTTAAGCGCTGTATGCTTGTAAACAGGATACCGTTAGCAGGTACCGATAAGCAGCTCGTTATGGTCAATTTCCATCTTGAGGCTTATGATGATGATAAGACCAAGACAGAGCAGACCAAGGTAGTGGTTGACTTCATAAAAGAAGAGTATGCTAAGGGCAATTATGTGGTAGCAGGTGGCGATTTCAACCAGAGCTTCCCCGGTGCTGAAGAAGTATTCCCTAAGTTGGAGGGAGATATGTGGCGTCCCGGAACCATAGACAGCAATATGCTGCCCGAGGGCTGGAAGCTGTGCTACAATCTGGATGCTCCTTCATGCAGATCGATAGATAAGCCCTTTACCGGCCTTAAAGACCATCAGGTATTCTGCCTGGACGGTTTTATCCTCTCACCCAATCTTGATTGTGAATTTGTTGCAACTGTAAACTGCAACTTCAAGAATACTGATCACAATCCGGTATATATGAGAGTATCTTTTGCTGACGACACTGAAGTACAATGATGTAAGAAAGTAAAAAGGAACACCAAAGTATGGGAAAATCTTTGTTTATAGCGGAAAAACCGAGTGTGGCACAGCAGTTTGCGGATGCCATATCGCATAATTCCAAACAGAGCTTTAAAAAATCCGACGGATATATAGAGTCAGAAGAATGCGTTGTCACATGGTGTGTAGGGCATCTTGTTACCATGAGTTATCCCGAAAGCTATGACGCAGCTCTTAAAAAGTGGAGTCTGGAAACTATCCCTTTTATTCCCGAGACATTTAAGTATGAGGTCATAGACAACGTTAAAAAGCAGTTTAACATTGTAAAGGGACTTCTTAACAGGGCGGATGTATCGAAGATATATGTCTGTACGGACTCGGGACGTGAAGGAGAGTATATATACAGGCTTGTCGACAGTATGGCAAATGTACCCAAGGATAAAGAGAGAAGACGTGTCTGGATAGATTCGCAGACTGAAGAGGAAGTAATGAGAGGCATACGTGAGGCAAAACCACTCTCGGCGTATGACAATCTTTCCGATGCCGCTTATCTTAGAGCAAAAGAAGATTACCTTATGGGTATTAATTTCTCACGCGTGCTGACACTTAAGTACGGCTATGATGTAAGAAAGTTTTTGCATGAAGAACAGGGCAGTGCCATATCGGTAGGCAGGGTCATGACCTGTGTACTAGGTATGGTGGTTAGACGAGAAAGAGAAATAAGGGATTTTAAGAAAACATCATTTTACAGGGTTACTGCCGATTGTAAGCTGCCGGGAGCAGGAGCAGATCCTCTTGCCTGTGAGTTTAGGGCAGTGGAAGGCTCCAAGTATTATAATACACCTGCGATGTATAAGGAAAACGGGTTTAAAGAGCTTGATACCGCCAAAGAGCTTATAGGTAACATGAAGAAGGAAAATCCGGATGACGTTATATATTCTACCGTATACGGAAAAGGCAGCCAGATTGTGGTGATAGCTCATGATGATGCCAAAGGTGAGGCAGAACAGACTGCGCAGAATGTACCGGTGACAGGTTATATTACCGATTGTGCGGAAGGGTTGCAGGCAAGCGTTTTCTCGGTTGAAAAGAAAAAGGAATCAAAGAATCCACCGCTTCTTTTTAACCTGGCAGAGCTTCAGAATGAGTGTTCAAAGCTGTTTAAGATCAGCCCCAACGAGACACTTAATATAGCCCAGGAGCTGTATGAAAAGAAGCTTGTAACATACCCGAGAACCGATGCAAGAGTGCTTTCTACAGCTGTAGCAAAAGAAATCGATAAGAATATCTCCGGCTTAAGGAGCTTTGCTCCGGTAAAGGAATTCGCAGAATATATCTTAAACGAAAAGAAGTTCGTGGGCCTTGCCAAAACAAAATATGTTAACGATAAACAGATAACGGATCACTATGCCATCATACCTACCGGACAGGGCTTTTCGGCACTTTCGTCTCTTAAGCCGTTAAGTGCAAAGGTATACGAGCTTATCTGCCGCAGGTTTTTAAGTATCTTTTACCCCGCCGCGGTATTCAGAAAGATCAGCCTCACGGTGGAGAAGGACGGCGAAAAGTTTGTCGCAAACTTTAAGGCTTTGGAGTCTGAGGGTTGGTACAAAGTAGCTAAGCCTGCAGGCGGAAAAGAAGAAAAACAGATCGACGAAAGTAACAAGGAAAAAGCCGAAGGTGAAGCAGATACCGATGCAGAGGCTGAGAGCGAAGAGTACGGAACAGATATCCTGGAGGCTGTCGGAAAGCTTAAAAAGGGTACAATGCTTGATATAAAGACCTTCAGTATTAAGATGGGTGAGACAGCACCGCCTAAGAGATATAACTCCGGTTCCATCATACTGGCTATGGAAAACGCCGGACAGCTGATAGAGGATGAGGATCTGCGTGCCCAGATAAAAGGAAGCGGTATAGGTACCAGTGCCACACGTGCGGAGATACTTAATAAACTGGTACGTATCTCATATCTGTCGCTTAATAAGAAAACTCAGATAATTACACCGAACCTCAAGGGAGAGGTAGTGTACGAGGTGGTTAATGCCACTATAAAGAGCCTGCTCAATCCGGAGCTTACCGCAAGCTGGGAAAAGGGTCTGACAGGCGTAGCAGAAGGTGAGATTAAGGAAGAAGAGTATATGCATAAGCTTTCATCCTATATCACCAGGATGACGGACGGCGTTAAAAAGTCAGCACACGGACGTGCTTTGGAAAATAATTTCAGATACGCCGCATCTTTTTACGGTAAGTCCAAAAAATAGGACAGCTGATGGTGTACCTTTACAGTAAAGGAGTTAAGAAAAACTTTGCTGACGGAGGTACACTATGAAAAAAGCATTATCGTTAAAGAAGGTTTTAAAGGGGTTAAGAAGGTTTCTTATATCCGCATTTCTGGTATTTTGGAGCATAGGTATGCTGGTAGGAGGCTTTTACGGGATCGCAGCTGTTGCCGTAGGCATTCCTGCAGCGCTCTGTTTTAATGTTTTTGAGTTCTGATATATAGACATTTGCAAAGAAATGTGGTATTCTATAAGGTGTATGATGTTTATTGTGTCTTTTTGTGATACGGAGGAGTTTTTATGGAACCTACTTTCGTAAATAAGCCGATAGAACGTATACCTATAAGCCGGGCGGTTCCGGGTATGGAGCTGGCCAGGGATATATACTCGCGCAATGATCAGATGGTCCTTGGACGTGGGTCTATTTTGGATGCACAGAAGATCTCGAAGATAATGTTTTATTCCGTTGAGACGATCACTGTATATAAGCAGGAGCAGCAGGGAGAAAAAACACTCACCGAGCAGCTGAAAGCCAGTGTGGAGTTTAGAGAATTCTCGTTAAAGTATGATAAGACTGTTTCCAGCTTTAAGAACTCTGTAAACGGTGTTATAGCGGAGAACAGGGAGATAGACGGCGAGGAGCTCCTCGGAGAGATAGAAGATATCATAGATCATGCGGGAAACAACTCACGTATATTCAATATGCTGCATTGCATCAGGGATTATGATGAGATGACATATGTGCACAGCGTTAACGTTTCGCTTATATGCAACTGTTTTGCAAAGTGGCTTGAGATGAATGCTGAGGACACGCAGATATTAACACTGGGCGGTTTACTGCACGATATCGGAAAGATCAGTATCCCTAGGGAGATACTTTTAAAGCCCGACGCACTTACGGCTGAAGAGTACGATGTGGTTAAAACCCACACGGTTAAGGGTTATGACATATTGAAGGATAAGAGGGTGGATGACAGGATAAAGATGATCGCCCTCCAGCATCATGAGCGTGCGGACAGGACCGGGTATCCTTACGGAAAGTCCGGAGAAGAGATAGAACCGTTTGCCATGATAGTGGCCATAGCCGATGTATATGATGCCATGACATCCGACAGGGTATACAGACCGAGGATTTGTCCGTTTGATGTAGTAAAGATACTTGAAGACGGAAATGACAAGTACAGTGCCAATTTCCTGATACCTCTTCTTGAGCAGATCACAGAGGTATATATCAATCATACCGTAAGGCTTTCAAACGATGCCATAGGCAGGATAGTCATGATCAATCGTAACGAGCTTTCAAAGCCCGTTATCCAGGTTAAAAATGATTTTGTGGACCTTACAAGGCTTAGAAAAATAAAGATAGAAGAGATATTGTAATACGGAGGAAGATATGGAGGACGGGGATAAGCTTATCCGGGAAAGAAGAACCAACGGACAGACGAAGAAGTATGCCCATATCGGCGTTATTGCGTTTTTCGTTATAGCCGCTGCTGTTCTTTTGGTCTTCATTTTTCTCCGTTTTGACGAGTTTTCAGACTTCCTTTCAGGTATTTTCAGTGCCATGTCTCCGGTTATAGTGGGTATCGTTATGGCTTACCTGCTTAACCCGTTCATGTGCTTTTTTGAAAACGGTCTTTCACGTGTCATATGCAAGCACGCCAGAAAGATCACAAGAGCAAAAAAGGTCTGCAGAGTGCTGGCACTTATTATTACGATGGTGATCTTAGTTGCAGGTTTTTCATTTGTACTTTACCTGTTGGTACCTGAGCTTACCGATACGGTCATGGGTACGGACACCGAGGAAGGTCTTATAGACATTCTCCCCGCACAGAGCGAAAACTTAAAAGAATGGTTTAACGGTGTGCTTAACGGGGACTCAAAGTTCTCATACTGGGCAAAGGATGCATTTGAAAAGGGCACCACATATATTGAAGACTTTATAAATGATAAGGTGTTTAATTATACCTCCGATATCGTGGGCTATGTTGCGAGCGGTGTATGGAGCGTGTTTGGTATAGTATATGATATCATAATCGGTATAGTCTTTTCAGTTTATATACTTCTTGCAAAGGACACCTTCGGTGCTCATGCAAAGAAGATTGTTTATTCGCTGTTTAAGAGAAGAAGAGCAAATGTTATCGTAAGAGTCGCAAGACAGTGCCATTACAAATTTACCGGTGCCATAACAGGTAAGATAGTGGATTCTATCATAATCGGTGTACTGTGCTTTATCGGAATGTTTGTTCTGGACCTTCCGTACAGAGTGCTGATAAGTGTTATCGTGGCGGTCACAAACGTTATACCTTTCTTTGGACCGTATATCGGAGGTATACCGAGCGCATTCCTGATACTTTGCTTCGATCCTTTAAAGGCATTGTATTTTGTTATATTTATCATTATACTGCAGCAGTTTGACTGTAATCTGCTCACACCTCATATCGTGGGCGATTCGATCGGACTCTCACCCTTCTGGGTACTGTTCGCTTGCGTGGTATTCGGTGCGATGTTCGGACTTCCGGGTATGTTACTCGGCGTACCCGGCATGGCTTGTATATACATGATCATCAAGGAGATAGTGGAGTATCGGCTTAAACGGAAGGGACTACATCCGGAGACGGGGTATTATTACAACCTGGACAGTGTGGATGAGCACGAGATGGTAGTCATTGATCCAAACGAAGAGCCCGTAAAAGTCTTAAAGGATGATTACGAGGAGCGGATACGCAGGGAAAACGAATCCTTATACAATGAAGAGGATGAGGATATTCCCGGGGCAGCCCACCGAAAAGAGGAAGAAACAGATAAGGAAACAGAGAAATGAGTAAGATTTTCAGTGTAGACAACAAGTTTTTCAGTACGATCAATAAGATAGTGGATCTGATGTGGCTTAGTATTCTTTGGTCACTGTGTTCACTTCCGTTATTATTTTTAGTGTTCACATTTATTATAGAACAGCAGATACAGTTGGTGCTGCTGCTCATAGTACTTCTTCCGATAGCATTCATTACTATCGGCCCGGCTTCGGCGGCACTGTATTATGCGGTGGTTAAGTCGGTAAGACGTGAAAGAAGCTATGCTACAAAGTGTTTCTTCCATGCATTTAAGGTTAATTTCAAGATCGGAGCTTTAAGCTCGATGCTGGTAGGTCTTGTTACTGCCATACTTTTACTTGACCTTATCTGGGCACCCGTTACCATGCCTTTTGATGAGAGCATGTATCCCTTCATAAGAGGTGTCTTTTTGGGAATGGGTATCGTGTTGATATTTATCCTGGTTTGGATGTATCCGTTACTTTCCAGATTCGAACTTAAGTTTAAAGAGCTTATAAAGAACAGTATGGTCCTTGCAGTCAAAAACATTTTCAGAACGATCATTATGGCTGCTTTGTGGATCGGCATGGGATATTGTTTTTATCACTTTTTTGAGTATATCGCATATTATCTGATCATGATACCGATAATTGTTCCTGCTGTTTCGGCACTCATCCGTTCATTTATCATCGAGCCTGTATTTAAGCGTATCACAGGCGATCCGAACGAGGATTCCGATACAGAGGTTGATGCTTGGTATGCAGAGTAAGGAGGCGGGGTATGGAAAAGGAATTATATGATGTATTAAACTGGGGTATGATGGAAGCACTCGAGTATTCGGAATGTGACGATCCTCACAGCTGGCTCGGACCGCATAAAACCAAAAACGGCATTCTGTACAATGCCTTTTTCCCGACCGCAAAGTCTGTATCGGTAAAGTTTAAGACAGGCACGTTACCGATGGAAGCGACTGATGAGAGCGGAAATTACTCACTGCTTGTACATGATAAAAAGATAAAAGATTATAAACTGGTTGTAACCTATGATAATGACATTGTTTCGGAAATATACGATCCGTACGTTTTCGCTCCTCAGTTCAATTCTGAGGATGAAGACAGATTTATCAGAGGTATACATTACGAAGTATATGAAAAGCTCGGCGCCCACGTCATGGAGATCAACGGAATAAAGGGCGTCTACTTTGCTGTCTGGGCACCCGATGCCGAGAGAGTAAGCGTAGTGGGTGATTTCAACATGTGGGACGGCAGAAGACATCCCATGAGAAAGCTTCGTGCTTCAGGCGTATTTGAACTCTTTATACCCGGCCTTAAAAAGGGAGAGGTATATAAGTTTGAGATCAAGGCAAAGAACGGTCTGGCATTCTTAAAGAGCGACCCTTACGGAAACGCTTTTGAGATGAGACCCAATACCGCAGCCATTATCACCGACCTTGCATTTGACTGGAGCGACTCGACATGGATCGAGAAGAGAAAGAATCAGAATATCGATAAGATACCGATGTCCATATATGAGGTACATCTTGGATCATGGCTTAAAAAGGGCGACGGAGACAGTGATTTCTACAATTACAGGGAGATCGCAGTCAAGCTGGCAAGATATGTAAAGAAGATGGGTTATACTCATATCGAGCTGCTTCCGGTTATGGAGCATCCTTTTGACGGCTCATGGGGATATCAGGTTACAGGCTACTATGCAGCTACATCAAGATACGGTACTCCTCAGGATTTCATGTACTTCATGAACCATATGCATAATGAGAACATAGGCGTTATCCTTGACTGGGTACCTGCTCATTTCCCTAAGGATGCATTCGGACTTGCTAAGTTTGACGGAAGCTGCCTGTATGAGCATAAAGATCCCAGACTTGGAGAGCATCCCGACTGGGGCACACTGATATTTGACTTCGGAAGACCTGAGGTTTCAAACTTCCTGATAGCAAATGCCCTGTTCTGGGTAAAGAAATACCATGCGGACGGTATCCGTATGGATGCTGTGGCATCAATGCTTTATCTTGACTACGGACGGCAAAACGGACAGTGGGTTGCCAATAAATACGGCAGCAATGAAAACCTTGAGGCAATCGAACTATTAAAGCATCTTAATTCTATTTTCCATAAATGTAACGACGGCGCTGTAATAATAGCTGAAGAATCCACCGCATGGCCCAGGATCACCGGAAAAGTGGAGGATGAGGGCTTAGGCTTTGATCTTAAGTGGAATATGGGCTGGATGAACGATTTCACCGGCTATATGAAGCAGGATCCGCTCTTTAGAAAAGGCTGTCACGGAATGCTTACCTTCAGTATGATGTACGCATACAGCGAAAAGTTTGTACTGGTGCTTTCACATGATGAGGTAGTACACGGAAAGTGTTCGATGTTCAACAAGATGCCCGGCTACAGGACAGATAAGTTTGCCAACTTAAGAGCTGCTTACGGTTTTATGATGGGACATCCCGGAAAGAAGCTGCTCTTTATGGGTCAGGAGTTTGCACAGGAACGTGAGTGGAGCGAGGCAAGAAGCCTTGACTGGGATCTTCTTGATGATGACGATCATCAGAAGATGCAGAAGTTCTATGCAGACCTTAATAAGCTTTATATAACAAGACCTGCATTCACGGAGCTTGACAACGATCCCAACGGATTCAAATGGATGAGCTGTCTCGACGCCGATCACAGTATCGTAAGCTTTATAAGATATGACGGTAAAAAAGAAAATACACTTTTGTTTGTATTTAACTTCACACCTGTTGTATACAGCTACTTTATCCAGGCAGTGCCTTATGCGGGCAGCTGGAAAGAGATACTTAACAGTGATGCCGAGAAATACGGCGGTTCCGGCCGAGTTAATTCTAAGGCCAGAAAGACACGTCCCATGCCAAAGGACGGTCAGAACAATTCGATAGAGATGGTACTTCCGCCTCTTTCAGTCTGCATCTTTGAGTATAAGCCGGTTCCGGTAAAGCAGGAAAAGGTTGAAAAGGAAAAGGCTGCAGTAAAAAAGAAAAAGGTTAAAGTAACACCTATCAAACCCACAGTTGATAAAATGAAGTGATTTAGGAGATTAGACTAATGGATCTGACACAGTATTTCGGAGTTAATACGTTTAATGACAACGTAATGAAGGAGAGACTTCCGCTCCAGGTATACAGGGCTTTAAAAAAGACCATTGAGAATGGTGAGGAACTTAGCGGAGAAATAGCCGACGTAGTGGCTAATGCCATGAAGCAGTGGGCTATCGAAAGAGGTGCTACTCATTTTACTCACTGGTTCCAGCCCATGACGGGCGTAACTGCCGAAAAGCACGATTCATTCCTTGCAGTAGCAGATAACGGCAGGGTAATGATGGAGTTCTCGGGTAAAGAGCTTATAAAGGGTGAGCCTGATGCATCATCCTTCCCTTCGGGTGGTCTTAGAGCCACATTTGAAGCAAGAGGATACACAGCCTGGGATTGTACATCACCTGCGTTTTTACGTGAGGATGCTTCGGGCGTAACACTGTGTATACCTACGGCTTTCTGCTCATATACCGGTGAGGCGCTGGATAAGAAAACACCCTTACTCAGATCCATGGAAGCCATAAATAAACAGGCAGTCAGAATGCTTCATCTTTTCGGAAAGAAAGAAGTTAAGCGTGTAGATGTATGTGTCGGAGCAGAACAGGAGTATTTCCTGATCGACCGTGAAAAATACCTTAAGCGTGATGATCTTGTATATACCGGCAGGACTCTGTTCGGAGCAAGACCTCCCAAGGGTCAGGAGATGGACGATCATTATTTCGGTACCATCAAGGAAAGAGTATCCTCCTTCATGCATGAGCTTAATGAGGAGCTCTGGAAGCTCGGCATTTATGCCAAGACACAGCATAACGAGGCAGCTCCAGCACAGCATGAGCTGGCTCCCATATTCTCAACAGTTAATATCGAGACCGACCATAACCAGCTGGTGATGGAGTGCATGAAGAAGATCGCAGCCAGACATGGTCTTACATGTCTGCTTCATGAAAAGCCTTTTGCAGGAGTAAACGGCTCGGGTAAGCATAATAACTGGTCGCTCGTTACCGATACGGGTGAAAACCTCATGAAGCCCGGCAAGAAGCCTCATGAAAACATGCAGTTCCTGCTGTTCCTTGCAGCAGTTATAAAGGCTACCGATGAGCATGCAGAGTTAATTAGGCTCGCTGCTTCATGCCCCGGAAACGATTACAGATTGGGAGGAGCCGAAGCACCGCCTACAATAGTTTCGATATTTATCGGAGAACAGCTTGAGGATATACTGGCACAGCTTATAGCCAACGGTAAGGCAACAAGCTCCAAAGAGCGTGAGCTCTTAAGAATAGGCGTAAGTACCATGCCTTATATCAAGAAGGATGTTAACGACAGAAACCGTACATCTACATTTGCATTTACAGGCAATAAGTTTGAGCTCCGTATGGTAGGCTCTTCAATGTCCATAGCCGATGCAAATACCGTGCTCAATACGATAGTTGCCGAGAGTCTTTCGCAGATGGCTGATGAACTTGAGAAAGCCGATAATTTTGATGATGCTGTCCTTAAGCTTATATGCAGGACCATCAATGAGCATAAGCGTGTAATATTCGACGGAAACGGATATTCAAAAGAGTGGGTTGAAGAGGCTGAAAGAAGAGGCCTTCCCAATAAGATATCCTTCGTCGATGCAATAGAAGCACTGAACTACGGCGATACGGTACGCGTATTTGAAAAGCACGGAGTATTATCAAAGGCTGAGCTTCAGGCAAGAGCCGAGATAAACTACGAGTTCTATTCAAAGACCACCA
The DNA here is from genome assembly GCA_017553965.1 of Lachnospiraceae bacterium. Next base: position 11,655 of record JAFZJK010000223.1, read on the forward strand.
ATATCGAAGCCAACACCATGATCGAGATGGCTTCGAGAAAGTTTATACCTGCAGCCATCAAGTATGCAGGTACGGTAGCTGATGCGATCAATTCGATATCGACCGCACTTGATGAGTCCGAGGCTGACAACGAGAGAGAAATGCTCGGAGAATGCCTAGAGCTTATCGGAGATGCAAGACGTTCGTTAAAACGTCTGTCTGATAATGTAAATACAGCTGCCAGAATAACAAACGAAGAGGAAAAAGCTCATTATTTCAGAGATTATGTGGTTAAGGCAATGCAGGCTCTAAGAGAGTCGATCGATGCATTAGAGCTTCAGGTCGATGCAGAACTCTGGCCAGTACCCACATACGGAGAGCTTATATTTGAAGTCTGAAACGGCATTTTGCGATACAAATAAAGGACGGATCCCTTGGGGGTTTTACAGGGGAGCCGTCTTATGTCGTTTTAAAATATACATATGAAAGGTTTAGGAAACACCAATGATTCAAGCATGTAACGTAACACTTAGACTTGGAAAGAGAGCCCTGTTTGAGGACGTAAACATAAAGTTTACCGAGGGAAACTGCTACGGACTTATAGGAGCCAACGGAGCCGGAAAATCTACCTTCCTTAAGGTACTTACCGGCGAGATCGAGCCCACCAAGGGAGAGGTAATTATGACTCCCGGCCAGCGTCTTTCATTCTTAAAGCAGGACCATTTCCAGTATGACGCATATACAGTACTTGACACTGTAATAATGGGCAACCAGAGACTTTATGATATCATGAAGGAAAAGGATGCCATATACGCTAAAGAGGATTTTACCGACGAGGACGGTATAAGGGCAAGCGAGCTTGAGGGTGAGTTTGCTACCATGAACGGCTGGGAGGCAGAATCCGATGCTGCTCAGCTCTTAAACGGTCTCGGGGTTGATACTGAGTATCATTATAAGCAGATGAGCGAGCTTAACGGACCTTTAAAGGTTAAGGTACTTCTTGCACAGGCACTTTTCGGAAATCCCGATATACTGCTTCTCGACGAGCCTACCAACCACCTTGACTTAGAGGCAATCAGATGGCTCGACGAGTTCCTTATTAATTTCAACAACACAGTCATAGTCGTATC
>JAFZJK010000224.1 GCA_017553965.1 Lachnospiraceae bacterium
ATGATCCTGTCGCGTGCTCTCTCGGGGATAAGATGCATGAAACCGAGCAGATCCTGACAGGAATCTCTGAATCCCATACCACGGCCGATACCAGTCTCCCAGTAGGAAGCGGAACGGCTCATGTTGAAAGTAACCATAACCTGGTACTGATGCCAGATATTAACCATGCGGTTAACCTTTTCATCCTTGCTCTCTACATGGTAGATGGAGAGCAGCTCTTCCCAGTACTTCTTTAATGCATCGAAAGCTGCGTCGCATGCTTCGGTGGTATTGTACTTATTAATAAGAGCGATAGCGGGCTTCTTATTGATAACGCCCTTTGATTCCCACTTCTGATCGTTGGGAACTTCGATGTAACCTAACTGGAATACATATGACTTCTTCTCGCCGGGAGCTAAAGTAACCTTGATGGAATGGCTTGCGATAGGATACCAGCCGGAAGCTACTGTATTTCCGCTCTTTCCGTTTTCTACTGCAACGGGGTTATTCCATGCACGTCTTGCGCCGAGGAATACGTCACGGTCTGTATCGAAGCCGTCGATCTCGGCATTTACGGTAAAGAAAGCGTAGTGATTACGTCTCTCACGGAACTCTGTCTTATGATAGATTGTGCTTCCGATAACCTCAAGCTCACCGATGCTTAAGTTTCTCTGGTAGTTCTGTGAATCGTCAACCGCATTCCAGAGACACCACTCGATACCGCTGAATAAAGTAAGCTCCTTAGTCTCGTTAGAATCATTTGAAACCTCGAGTTTATGAAGCTCGCAGGCATCTCCCAAAGGAACAAAGAAAGTAAGCTTGGCATTAACGCCGTTCTTTTTGCTGTTAAATGTGGTATAGCCCATACCGTGTCTGCACTCGTAGCTGTCAAGCTCGGTCTCTGCAGGGCGGTAAGCGGGACTCCAGACGGTATTGCCGTCCTTGATGTAATAAAGCCTTCCGCCGATATCACCGGGCACATCATTATAACGATATCTGGTGATACGTCTGAGCTTTGCATCACGATAGAAGCAGTAGCCGCCGGCGGTATTTGAGATCAGGCCGTAAAAACCGTCATTCCCAATGTAGTTTATCCAGGGAAGAGGAGTAAAAGGTGTGGTTATGCAGTATTCTTTTGCTGCATCATCAAAAAATCCGAATTTCATAAAAAGAATCCTTTCTTTAATAGAAGTGATATAACCATTTTATCATAAAAAAAAGCTTTTGCAATGTATTATTTTAATCAAAAAAAATTTTATTTGACAACAATGTATCGTAGCGGTAAAATGTTATAATAGCAACCATATATACAATATTTATGGACGTGTTTTTACAGCAAGATAATCCATTTTTAATCAAATTTTATGGGAGGTATACTATGTTTTGTGAAAAATGCGGAAGCAAGATCCCTGACGGCAGTGCATTTTGTCCTAACTGTGGCAGCAAAGCAGCTGCAGCAGCCGTAAAGGAAGTAAAGCAGGAAGTGGTTCAGGCAACAGAAAATGCAGTTGAGGTACAGCAGCAGGCAGTAGCATCGGTAAACCAGGCTGCAGCTGATGCACAGGCACAGGTAGCCAATGTTCAGGCTCAGGTTGAGCAGCAGGCTATTGAGGCACAGAACGCACCCGTTGCACCTGTTAAACCGCCTAAACAGCCCAAGCCCAAGAAGGAAAAAAGCGGCAAGAAGGTTAGCGCAGGTCTTATCATCGTTATCGCAGTTTTAGCTGTAGTACTTGCGGTAGGCGCTGTATTCTTTTTCTCAAAGTCAGCAAGAAACGCTGTAAAGAAGGCTTTCTCATCTGATGAGGATTACTTCAGGAGCGTAGAGCAGAATGCGATTGAAGACCTTGTTGATATGCTTTGCACAGCATATGAATCAGACGTTCTCGAACTGCTTGATTTCTATAAGTCAGAGTTTGCACTTAACTGCGATATAGATGTCAAGAAGGATGCAGACGAATTCTTAGAGAAGTTATATAAGGCAACCAATAAGAAGGCGGATCTTACATGGATCAGCAGCGGTAAGCTGGAAGCTACTATAGGTATGAAGGATGAAGCTATCCAGTTAAAGGGCGGCCTTACAGCAAATAAAAAGACATTATTCGATTTTGATGTTGTTGCAGACCTTAACGATGCTATGGCATACATCGGATTACCTCTTCTTAACAAAGATTACGCAGCTGTAGATCTTTTAGACAAGTTTGATCCCGATCAGATACTTGACAAGCTTGATCAGATTAAGGCTTTAAAGGATGCTCTTCCTACCACAAAGGAGATCAAGAAGCTTACATCAAAGTATGCAGAGATCGCTCTTAAGAACATTAAGAAGGTCAGCAATGTAAAGAAAGACGTTAAGCTTAGTGTTGGTAAGGCTAAGGGTGAGTACACCAGATACAGAGTTATCCTTGATGAAGATGTGATGATGGATATCATGGATGCCGTATGCAATGCGATCCTTGATGACAAGGAGATTGAGGACATTTTAGTCCGCATTGAAGATACCGGTATCATGGGCGAAGAAGGTTTCGTTGATAATTTCTATGAGAAGGTAGAGAATTATCTTAATAACCTTGAAAAGCAGAGTTATAAAGAGATGACACTTGAAGTTTATGTTGACGGTGCAGGCGATATAGTAGCACAGCATATCTTCGATGAAGACTCTAAACTTAAATATGCATATCAATATGTTATCGGTGATGATAAGAGCTTCGGTTTTGAGGCAGGTTCTTACAGAAACGATGAACTTAGAGAAGGAATCGCTGTTAACGGCGAGTATGACGGAAGTAAGTTATCCGGTACTGCAGAGTATTACAAGTCCGGTTCATCCAGAAACTCTATCGAGTTCCAGGATGTTAATGTAAGAAAGCTCATCTCCGGTAATCCTTCCGGTAAGATCGAGTATAACTTAGCAACACTTATGAGTATGTCAACACTCAGAGATTATGATATCGTGATCGACTTTGACCTTATTGTAAAGAACTCAAAGGCTAAGGCTGAGATCAAGGAAGGTGAGAAGACTCTTGTTAATATCGATCTTACATTAAAGAAGTCTTCAGCATCATCCATTAAGGCTCCTTCGAATTCAGTTGATATTTCAGACAACAACGATCTTAAGGACTTCTTAGAGGATCTTGATTTCGAGAAGATGCTTGATAACTGCGAAGCAGCAGAAATGCCTGATACATATACACGTTCTATCGAAAAGATTGCAAGAAACGGTCTTGACTTAAATAGTTTAAGCAGTCTCGGTAATTTAGGCGGATTCGATCTTAAAGACTTATTAGGCAACTTAGGTGGCTTAGGCGGTATTTCAAGAATAAAGAAAATTATACCTTCTGATATTTCTGATATTACAAATATGCTCAGATAAATCAGGGTTTTGTGATTGGAGTTTTTAATGATTCATGCAAATGCAAAAAGAGTGGGCTTAGTATTAAGCCTACTCTTTATGTTAGTTATAATATTTGATGTGCCGATAGCGGCAGATACAGAAGAGACCCCGGGTACACATACCGACAGCTATGTGATGCAGTACCTCGAGATCACGGTCCCGGATACATACATAAAGCTTACCACAACCTTAAAGGATTCGAGCGAGAGCTGGACCAATGCAGGTATAGCCAATCCCGATGCCAAAAAGGACGAGTTTGAGACCAGAGGTGTGGTTGCGGCTTACTATGATCCTGCAACCAACGTACTTGTATACTTCATACAGAAAAAGTCAAACGAGGCCCTGGAAGTATTCGATATTACGGAATACAGCGAAGCGCAGATGGTCGAATACGCAAATTCCATCCTGCCTGAGCTTGAAAACGTTGAGACAGAAGTGGGAATGTATAAGCACCCTGACATGAACATGTACAGGCTGAAAATACACGAGACCATCGAGGACGGTATCGAAGAGATAGTATACGGTACCATCGTAAACGGTATGGGTATACAGTTCAGCGTTGACAGCAGCATGTTTATCTCGGGAGCAAACGAGGATGTACTTAAAAGCGTTGTCAATAATGTAAGGATGACCCGTAAGATGACCAAAGCCGAATACGAGCAGCAGGTCAGAAAAACATGGGTGACCATCGGTTGTTTCTTCGGTGGCGGCATAGTGCTCATGGTGGTTTTATTCATCATAAGCAAACAGTCGAAAAAGAGAAAAAAGAAAAAGGTTGAGTATATCTCCAAAAGAATATATGACTTTAGGCAGAGAAAAAGAAAAGGCGAGGTTGACGAGACAACCGTCAAATACGTGGTGGAAACCGATTACAACGCCCAGCTGATCGAAGCCTACAGTACTTATAATTCATGGTTCAGGACCATAAAGAGAGATATTATCGCAGCTGTCATCTATGTCGGATTTGTTGGATATGCAACATATCTTGGCAGCAAATTCGTCATGATAGTGGGCATTACGGTAGCATTACTCTTGCTGTATTTCAAGTTCTCCGGAAAAGAAAAGTTCCAGGACAACATGATGAAGAGATACGAGATCAAAAAGAAGAAGAGCGTTACCGCGGTATACAGGTTCTACGATGAATACTTTACACAGTCAGGTATAGATTCCATTGCCGAGTACATATATCCGCAGGTATTCAGGCTGGCAAACTATCACGGTTACCTTCTTCTCTATATTTCCGAGGAAAATGCTCTCGTTATAGACTTAGAGAAGATACCCGAAGAAGACAGATTAACATTTATAAAATATATCTACGAAAAATCAAGATGAAACAGAAAGGCTTTTCAATATGACACAATCAAGGACACACAACTGTAATGAACTCCGCATAAGTGATGTCGGAAAAAAAGTAACACTTTGCGGCTGGTATGAAAACATGCGTAAGGTCAGCAAGACCTTAGGATTCTTAGTACTCAGAGACTTCTACGGAACAACTCAGATCGTAGTTGAGACCGAAGATATGATGGACATCTTAGACGGTATCAACAACGAGTCAACTATATCCGTAACCGGTACGGTAAGGGAAAGAAGCAGCAAGAACCCCAACCTGCCTACAGGTGATATCGAAGTAGTACCCGAGAAAATAGATATACTCGGAAAATGTATCTACAACGAGCTCCCCTTCGAGATCAACAGATCTACAGAAGCAGATGAGAACACCAGACTTAAGTACAGATTCCTTGATCTTCGTAACCCTGCGGTTAAGTCCAAGATAGTGCTCAGAAGCCAGGTAGTGGCAGA
>JAFZJK010000028.1 GCA_017553965.1 Lachnospiraceae bacterium
CCATCAGCATCCAAGATTCGGGTTCTATAGTACTCTATGCCGTTCATTGTAACCGTTCCGTAATTCGGAATCGTTTTTCTTTTTGCCATCTTGGCACCTCCCATTTTTAAATTCTCAGCGCTGATAGGATATTTTTATCAAAAAACACATCAGCATCTCAATGTTGTCAAAGCGCAGAGCGATCACGCCCTGCGCCGGCGATAAGTCATCATCTTTTCTTTCTGCGGGGCGGCCCTATGGGTACACCTGGCTACATATTCTTCAAGTGCGCTCACGGTAAAAAACACGCTGCCGTTCTCAACATACTGAACGTATGCGATCTTTCCGTTATTTCTTGCAGAATCTAATGTGGTAACACTGATCCCCAGGTACTCCGCAGCCTCTTTTCGCGTAAACATCCCCTTCGAAGCATGTCCGCGTTTTTTCTTCTCATCAAAAAAGGACACGAGTTCCTTCGTGGAATTCGCATCCTTGACATTCTGTTCCATATTCAATTATGATACTCCTTTCCGTCACTAAACATGATCATTTCATAAAATCTCTTATCTGTATTCCTAACAATAAATAGATACTGAAAGGCACTTGCTTAGGCATCAAGCAAATACCTTCAAAGCCTTATATTTACTGTCTTTAGGCATGTAGGCACCTAAAATCTGAAATCATTACAAAAAAATAGTTGGCTCATATAAAAATCGAGCCAAATTCAAGATCAAGTGCCTACGTGCCTACATGCCTATGCCGCACCCAGCGCATTGTCAAAAGGACACGGTCCGGGATGCCTGCACACCCCGTGATAACCTCTTACCTTCTTTCCATTCCTAAGCTGAAGGTTCTTGTCATATACCAGGCCATATTTATCTGCGTTCTCTCTGAGGAATTTTGAAAAGGAGTTCAATACTCTCGGCTTCTCTCCGTTGTCCTCACACCATTCCAGATAGATATCATACAGTTCCCTTGTTGGGATCTCTGCATCCTTCTGAAAGAGCAGATAACCGTCCGAATCAAAAAAGTCCAGAATGTTATCATCCGCTCTCCTGGACTCTTCCAGATTTTCTTTCGCCCTTTCACTCTTAGTGATATGAAATCCATTCTTTACCAGACGCAAAAGTCCTTCTAATGCCCACATCGCTATGGCTTCCTTTTCTTTTTTTAGCTTATCTATAAGTGATTTATCATCCACCCTGTCAGGATCCCTATCCCTTACTTTCAAGATAGTCTGTCTGCGATAGAAACCATCCGATCTGTCATAAAGTGAACTGAGCGTTCCGTTACCAAATGCCATGAGACGTACATAGAGATATCCCTGATAGCTCTGTTTCCCCTTACGCTCCAGATCCATCTTGTCTTCCATTGTGACAACTGCTTTTAAAATATTGGTATCCGGCAAAGCCTCCATCTTCATGTCATCATCAATCATGAGCAGCTTTCCCTCCTGGTCTGCAACATAAAACCTGTTCGTAGCAAGTTTTGCAATGGAGCCAATGTTCATATTGTCTCCAAGGATCTGTTTCATGATCAGCCCGATCCTCGATTTGCCTTCGCCCCCACTACCGACCATGATCAGCATTTCCTGTACTTTTGTTGTCGGTATCATGCAATATCCCATAAACTCCTGGAGTGTCGGAATGTCTTCCTCATAAAGGAGCTGTGCGAGGAAACCAAGCCATTGTTCCGGCTCTTTGGCATCTGCCACATAATCAACCGGAAGCCTGTTAGCACAGAACTCTTTCTCCGGTATAAACCCTCCCTCCAGGAAATATGTCCCGTTGCGAAAATGGACCCGGTCCTCCTGCATGGGGAGACTCTCTGCCATATTCTTTAACTTAAGCACCTCTACAAGCTTTCTGACACGGTTTGAGAGGCTCGATTTGATATAAGGCTCAATATCCTCAAGGATCTCCTTAGAAAGCTTCTCTTCGCTCAGGATACCGTCTATATCAAAGAACTGTGAACCGACAAACATAAGCTCATGCTTATAAGCAAACCATTCGCAAAATGCGCTCTCATCAAGCTGCTTTCCATCCCACCAGACAGGGAACTCATCTGCACCACTCTGATTTTTTTCTATTTCCTTTACCGCTTTCATGACCTTCTCGATCACTTCCGGCGGCATGTTCGTTAATTCTTCGTAATCGTTTTTCAATCTCTTGTACCTTCCTTCCATATTCTGAAATTAAAAAAGCCCTGTCAGAAATATCTCCATCCAGCAAAGTATCAAGCAGATACTCAACATGGTCGATCTCCTGCAGAGCTTCTACGAAGTACGGATGAAACTCCTCATCCGGTGACTTCGGCGCATATTCAGTTTTCCATTTCAAGAGCATACCTTGATAATCACATAACACCATAAAGACATATCTCTCAGCTTCTTTGAATAGCTGCTCATCTGTCTTTTTCGGTTTTATCGGTTTCGCCCTGGGCGGTGATCCGTGCCGGTCCCGGTCATAAGCAAGCCCGAAATCTGCGCATATCTTCTCAGCTGCATCCTTCGGTCCCAGACCAAACAACCGGGCCACATAATCAACGGCATCCCCTTTTGCCAGGCATCCGAAACAGTAATATCGGTTATCGATCTTCATGCTAGGCGATCTGTCATCGTGGAACGGACAGCAGGCCATTCCGTTTCGGTTTACCTTTAATCCGTAGTATTCTGCCACTTGCCGGGCGGTCAGATTCTCTCTCACAACATCAAATGGACTCATCATAACTCCTGCCCCCTTCTGATGCTCGGCTTGTTAGGTCTGGTTTCATTACGCTTTCTTGCCTCTTCCTTGTAGAATGCAAGTTTATCCGCAAGCGATACTCTTGCCCGGCCTTTGATTTCTTCAATGTTCTTTGCCTTAACCTCAGGATCATTGAGTGTTCTCTTAACGGATCCCAGGATCTTTTCTGCCGCCCTGGAGAACAGATCTCTTATCCCGGCGAAGATCTGCTGGGCAATGTTCTTGACCTTCGGCGTGTTATCTCCCCTCATAATTGATGCTTCATAATCATCAATGAGCTTCACATCCGCCTTCTGCGTTTCCTCTCTGACGGCATCTGTTACAACTCCGCAAGCCTTATCATATGCATCCGTTGCGACCTCATCAATGAGCTGCTCTACATCCGTAATCTTCATCACAAGATCGTCTTTTTCGCTTCGGAGCTGAGCATTCTCTTCCGCGAGTTTTTCGTTTTCATCTTTGAGCTTCTGAACGATATAATCCGCTTTTTCCAGATAGCTCTTTCCTCCGTAGACCGGTTCCATATCGATCTCAAGTCCGTGGCGATGACAGATCTCCAAAAACATCTTTCTGCATTCGGCATCAAAAGACATCTTTCGGTTGTTATATCTGCCCTTCGGTTTTGTCGGATCCGGTAGCTCAAAGCCAAGTTCTTCAAGTGCTTTATCCTGCTGAGGACAGATCTCTCCGTACTTGTTCAGAGCATCAAATACATGTCGCTCATGGATATGCGGTGTGGTTTCATCCAGGTGCAAAGCCCAATCCAAAATATGAATATGCGATCCGAACCGCTTATCAAATTCTTCAAAATACTCCGCAGAGATCTGAGCAAGAACAGATGCCGGTACTGTGCCGTCAATGTTCCCGAGCTGCAAAACTGATTCTTCCGGGCAAGTGTTTTTGTTCTTCAAAACATCATCGATTGTTCTGTTTCTTTCTTTATGTCGGGCAGCCTCATTTCTCTCATTCTGTGCTTCCACATGATCGCCATAATGCTCAAAATAATATGCTCTCTCGACTTCAGAAAAAGTATACTGTCTTGGCTCTTCCGATCCGGCAAAACAGTAACCCTGGTAACAGTCCCAATAGACATTTTGCGCTACCCTCGACTCGTCAATGTGATCCGAGTTTTTCACATCGAAATTTCTGTCATTGTGCTTTACATTGTAGGTTCCTTTTTTACCCGCTCTTCCATTGTGTCTTGTTGCTTTCATAATCATTTTCCTCCTCTTCATTTTTTGATCTCGTGGCAACAAAAAAAGGAATCGACATGCTATCAATTCCTTTTCAAAAATCAGCTCATTTGCTGAAAATATTCTGTTGTGTTTTGTCGGCGAAGCCGTGGGTTTTCCTTGTGCGAAGCGTCAAGTAATACCCAGTACTGTATGTCGCAAGCAACATACAACTGGGCCAAGGTTGTCACCCTGGACGGACCAAGGCGCTTCGCCCTTGACCAGACAAGGTTTCACCTTGACGGACACGGCATTTCATCCGTGACCCGACC
>JAFZJK010000029.1 GCA_017553965.1 Lachnospiraceae bacterium
GCAGCGATCTTTGATCCTCTGTGTCCTTCAAGATTGGTCAGCTGGACATTTCCCAGGTAATACTTAACTATAGAATATCCGACACAGAAATACTCGGTCCCGTCTTTTTCTTCTGAACGCAGCTTTGCATGAGCCTGTTCCATTCCCATAAGCTCCATGGCATATACCATATCCTCGGTTACTGCCATATCATCACCTAAGTCATAGTCCATTCTAACCTTTACGGTTTTAAGCACACGGCCTGCAGCAGCTATGCATACCTTATCAAGTACCATATCAAGCTCTTTTTCGAGCTCGTATTTTATATGGCATACGGTATCCGCCACTTTGCCTATATCATGTATCTGACCGTCCAGCATGGCTCTTGTCTCATGACAGGCTGACTTTTGCGCTAGTATAATGAATTCACCGGTCGGCTTCCTGTATCCTACGGTACCGACTACGCTTCTGGTACCTATATCAAGACCAAAAACCATATTGTCAAAGGATCTAGCCTCATCCATAACCTACATTCTCCAATCTTTATTCCATGTTCATCAGATAACCTGACAGTATCTCCAGCATATCCTTTTCCGTAACATCGAATCCATTAGGGACCGTCCTGTCGGCACGGCTTAAGAAAAACTCCACAGGATTCTGGTTCATAAAGAAAGAATCGATAGTTTCCTGTGTATATCCTCTTTCTGTCATAAGCCTTCTGCGTCTTGTGCCTTCCGGAGCATATACATACCATACCTCGTCACAGATGCTGTCTATTCCGGCTTCATATATAAGTGCGGTTTCGATAAGCACAGCGCTGTACCTGCCTGATGCTTTCTCTTTTTCGATGATCTCCTTTATCTCTTCAATAACTGCCGGATGTGTTATCTCATCAAGCCTGTCAAGTAAACCTCGGTCAGCCATAACTAGCCTCGACAGCTCCTGCCTGTTTATCTCTCCGTCGGTATTAAGCAGCTTATCGGATAAAGGCGAAAATTCTTCTACGACCTTTATAAAGCTTTTACCGCCTTTTTGCATCTGGGTACGGGCTATCTCATCCGTATTGATATGGAGTATCGGAAAGTTTTTCTCTGCTACTTTTGCCACGAATGATTTACCGTTTCCGATCCCGCCTGTAAGTCCTATTATCTTCATAATGTTCACTCCAACAATCAGTGTGCTTCAAACCAGCTATTACCGACAGCCGTACCCACCTCGAGTACAACGGGTAAGTCCGCTGCCGACTGCATCTCTTCCTGCATGATGCGTTTTACTGCCTCTGCGTCCTTCTCCTCTGCTTCCACCAATAGTTCATCATGTATCTGGAGTAGAAGCTTGGCTGAAGGTATTTCCGTCTTAAGTCTCTTGTAAACCTTAAGCATAGCTATTTTTATGATATCTGCCGCACAGCCCTGTACAGGTGAGTTCATGGCTATTCTTTCACCGAAGGACCTTTGCATAAAGTTACTTGATGAAAGCTCCGGTATGGGTCTGCGTCTTCCGAATATCGTAGAGCTATATCCGTTGGTACCTGCTTCAGATACTGCATTGTCCAGATATTTCTTTACTCCGGGATATGTTTCAAAATAGCTCTTTATATATTCTTCTGCTTCTTTCCTCGAAATATTCAATCCGGTGCCTAAACCGAATGAGCTGATACCATACACTATACCGAAATTAACAGCCTTTGCCCTGCTTCTGAGTTCTCCCGTAACCTCATCCTCGGGTACTTTAAACACCGCTGCAGCTGTACTTCTGTGTATATCCGCCGAATTACGGTATGCGGATATAAGCTTCTCGTCTCCCGATACCGAAGCAAGTATCCTAAGTTCTATCTGTGAATAGTCCGCATCAACAAGAAGTTTTCCCGGTTCAGATACAAATACTTTTCTAAGCTCTCTGCCCAGCTTCTCCCTTATGGGTATGTTCTGGAGGTTAGGTTCTGTACTTGAAAGTCTGCCCGTAGCTGTAACCGTCTGGTTAAAGCTGGTCCTTATTCTTCCGTCCTCGTCTATGTATTCGGAAAGTCCGTCTGCATAGGTGGACTTCAATTTACTTAACTGTCTGTAATTAAGTATTTTTTCCACTACCGGATCTTCTATCTTTAACTTTTCAAGTATATCAGCCGATGTGGAATATCCGGTCTTTGTCTTTTTACCGCCGGGCAGCTTAAGCTTCTCAAAAAGGATAACTCCGAGCTGCTTTGGTGAATTTATATTAAATACCTCTCCGCAGCCTTCATAGATCTGCTCTTCAAGTACCTTTATATCGGCATCCAGCTTTTTACCGAAGCTGACAAGTTCATCCGAAAGGATCGATATACCGTTTTCTTCCATCTCCTTTAATACAACAGTTAACGGAAGTTCTATATCATTATATAAGGAAGACATTTTATCTTCCGATAGTTTATTTTTAAGTATGGGACTGACTTTTGCAAGTGTCTCTGCCTCTGTAAACAGATATCTTGCAAGCATATCCTTATCATTTTCTTTTGCTTCCGTAAGCTTTGTTTTTCCAAGTATTTCTGCCGAAGATCTCGGTATACTCAACTCAGCAAGCGAAGCTGCAACAGTATAATCATAACTGCCGAGGAGCGGATTTATCAGGTATGCTGCGATCGAGACATCAAAGCCGTTTCCATACTCCGAAATACCGATATATTTCATAAACTTTTTCATATCGGAAACCGCAATATTAACTCCGGCCTTTATAAGACGTCTTAGGTAATCAGCTATAACCGCTCCCGTGATAAAGCCTTCCGTAAAGATACAGTAATCCTTATCTTTTATACAAAAAGCAACTCCGAGTATCTTTTCAGGTTTGAAGCCGTGGAAACGTTTGGAATCATCCACAGCCAAAGACACTCCGACAGTATCGGTTTCCTTTGTAAGAACATCCATTAAGACTGTAAATTCGTTGAAGTCGGAAATTATCTTTTCCTCGTTTTTCTGTTCCGGCACACTTTCGCCCGCATCCTCTATATGGATTGAGGAGAACTCCAGCTTCATAAACTCCTGTCTGGTCTTAGCTGTATCGATATGAAGCTCCAAGGTGTCAAGAGTCACATCATCAAGCGGTATATCACATTTTATGGTAGCAAGCTTTTTACTTATAAAGGCAGCCTCTTCACCTACCAACTCGTTTTCACTTTTTTTAAGAAGCTGACCGAGAGGTGATCTTGATATCCCCAGTTTTTCCTTCCACTCTAAAGCCTTTGCCTTCTGCCCTTTTTCATCAAGATCTCTTATATCGTCATACAGCGACTCCACAGTCTCATAATGAGCGATAAGAGAAACAGCCGTAGCCGGACCTACACCGGGTACACCCTTTATATTATCAGAAGAGTCACCCTGGAGGCCTTTAAGAGAGCTTATAGAATCGGGCCAAACTCCGAATTCCTTTTTTACAAGCTCAGGTGTCAGGTTAAATGCCCTGTCAGGTACATCCGCTTCATGCTTGATCCCGTATTTTTTATAGAGCTCATCTGTTTTCTGCACTGTAGAATGCATTAACCAAAGATTGGTATTTTCAGTTACAAGCTGAAGATAGTCATTATCCTTTGTAAGGATCTTTACCGGAATACTGTTTTCAAACTTTTTGGCAAGAGTTCCGCAAAAATCATCCGCCTCAAATTCGTCATCCATAAACTGTTTTATGTTCATGGACTTAAGAAGCTCTTCACACAGTATAAACTGGTCCTTTAACGGTACGGGAGTCTCTCCGCGGTTACCCTTATAATCGCTGTATATCCTGCGTCTGAAGGTATTCCTGCTCTTATCCCAGGCTACTGCAAGGTACTTTGGCTTCTGATCCTTTATTATCTTAACCAGTGTACGCATAAAACCATATACCGCATTGGTATAGATACCGCTTCCGGTCTGCATGATCTTATGATAAAACTTCTTTTTATCTTCCTCTGTTTTTGCAAACAGTATCTCCCGAGGAAGGTTGCCGTAATACTGCGTGGTAAGAAGGCTTGAACCATCCACAAGCAATAAAATATCTTTATCCATTCTTAACTCCGTTATGATTGAAACCATCCACTTTGTTCCGGGTTTCTTTTTATTTTATCCGAATATAAGCAAAGCTACTCCGGCTACGATCGCCGAAATACCGGCTATCAAAAAGCCGTATGCGGCATCGTATCTCGTATCTCCCTTGTCATTGCCGTTAGAGCCAAGTTTTTTCTCCAGTGTTTCCATATAATTGGAGGTTTCCCTGCCGGAATCATTATTCAGCTCATTTACTACCGAGAATATAACATGGTATATCTCAAGCTCTTCATGACATACCTTGCAGTTCTTAACATGGTCTACAAAGCTTTGTCTTTCATAGCCCGGCAGCTTCCCTTCCAGAAAGCTTTCTACCATGGACTGGTATTTTAAACATTCTTTTTTCATAAGCGTTTCTCTTTATCAGGCACCGAGCCTGCTTACCGGTATCTCTTTTTCCTGCATGGTAAGTGTCAGTTTTTCAAGTACAAAGCCGGGACCTACGGGACTTAACTTAATGCTGTTTTCTCCCTCGTTAAGTTTTATAACGGCTTCGGTCACCCTTACGTTTTCGATCACCGCAAAGCACCATGCCCGACAAGAATTTTCTCCGCCGACGTATCCTTCGGGTATGGTATCTATCTTTATCATGTCAGCGCCGTTAACGCTTAAGTAACATGATATCCTGTTTTTATAGTCCGAAGGATTGGAAGGTGCGGTATATAATCTCAGTCTGTAATCTCCCGCCTTAGGAGCGATAACACGGTATTCCGCTTTAGGTCCGTCATTAAACCATATATCCTGAGGGTAAGCCTTTAATGCAGCACCCTTCTGCCCGGGAAGAAGCCTTCCGAAGCTTTCTATCTCTTTAAACTCGCCGTCCTTACCTTTTTCAAGACCGAAGTAACCTTCTGCAGGTACGGATGCGGTAATACCTGTAAAACCGAATACCTTCTTATCGGAAGAGCTTACATTCTCCCCTGCATATTCAAAGAAAAGCAACACTGTTCCGGCATTTGTCTTTACAGTAAATTCATGCTTTCCGGTCTTTGCACCGGCTTTTACGTTAACTGATACAACAGCATCGTTATCCTGATCTGCCATTCCGGAAAGTACATACTTTCCGTCTTTCCCGGAAAATACTATATCGGGATCCTGGCATTCTACAGTGTATGTCACAGGGTTTCTGCCGGCTGACGATACGGTAAATCCGCCGCATCCTCTGTAATCAAAACCGGTAAGCTTTACGGGATGTCTGGTCCAAGCTCCGCCGCCGCTGTAACCCTTAGAATCATTGTCAGATATTACCACTTCATTATTTGCTTCAGGCTCCACATATACCATGACCGGCATTCTGCAGCCTTCTTCATTCCAATTCTTAAAACCGATATGCTTAGACATGCCCATGCCGTACCATTTTCCGAATTTCATGGTATGGAAGCTTTCGGTGAGACTCTTATCCTTTTCTATGCATTCCTTGATAAGACCCGCATATTTATTGGCTATAACACGTCCCATAAAGGCACATCTCTTATTATATGCGGCATATATCTGCATCTTTATCAGGTTAAAGGAAGCCAGAGCCTGGAAACCTATCAGACTGTAAAACGCATCTTTGCTGTCGCCCTTAAGCATATCCATAATAAGCTCTGTCTTTTTCTCAAGCTCATTACATATATCAAGTATTCTTTCAGCCTCTCCGTAATGCTCTATGCTGAATGTTTCTTCTGACATTACCTCGGGCTTTATGATATTGTTAAGCCTTGTATATCCATCGGCTATACTTACGATGTTCTTGATCGTACCTTCATCAAGTCCCGCAAACTGTTTCGCTGTCCACTCTTCAAGATATGCCTTGTAATTACCGGAAGCTTTTGTGCCGTATTTATCAAAGTCATATGCCAGATCCATGAAATAGCTTAATGGAAGCTCCTGGTTTTTCAGGTCTCCCACGTTAACGATCCAGATATCCCTGATACCAAAATCGTAAGCAGTTGTCATCTGCTCCCAGATTTTGGGCAGATAAGAACTGTTGACCCACTCATAGGATACAGGACCTCCGTGATAATCGAAATGATAATACATTCCGTATCCGCCCTTATGCTCCCTCTGGTCATCATCCATCATAAGTCTTAGGTTTCCGAAGTTGTCATCACAGAGCATAAGAGTTACTCCGTCAAGGCCGTCCCAGCTTTTAAGTCCGGGGACCTCACTGCTGCCCTTATAGTACTCCTCAACTTCCTTGTATACGGCAAGCATAAGAGGGCTCTTGCCATCGGTATACTTTTCTATTAGTTCCTTTTGGCAGGTAATAACACTCTTTAATACATTGATATTGTCCTGCAAACCTGCATCATTAAAGAGCTTGGAATCCTGCTCCCCTCGCATGCCCACAGTGATCACATTTTCCAAGCGGCCGTTACGCTTTAGTCCGTCCTCCCAGAACTTTGTGATGCCTTCCCTGTTGGTAAGGAAGTTCCAGGCTGTCCCGTATTCCGGATGTGAAGGTTTAAGCTTATTAAACTCTTCTCCGGCTCTGCAGCAGGGTTCATGATGTGATGTACCCATTACTACGCCAAGTTCATCTGCGAGCTCTGCCGAAGCAAGCCCCGGACCGTCCTCACTGAATACAGAGCTCCACATAGCGGGCCACATATAATTGCCCTTTAATCTTAACAGATACTCAAACACCTTTTCATAGCACTTAACGGTAAATCCGTCATAATGCTTATTGCACCAGTTACCGAATGCCGGCCATTCATCATTGATGAAAAAGCCTCTGTATTTAACCGAAGGCTCACGTGATATGCCCGTTACATCCGCAAAAAGCACATCTGCACCGTCGGTACTTGCCAAAGTCTTTGAAGCGTTATCGCTCAGATATATCTTTTTAAACTTTTTAGGTGTTACATCACCGAAAAAGCAGAGCGGTGATACTCCTATAGCCTCCGATATATGCAAAAGGCCGTATATGGTACCTCTCTTATCGCTTCCGGCCACGATCACATATTCGTCCTTTATAAAAATGCCGAATACTTCTCTTTTCCCTTTTATACACGCTGTATCAATACCGTATTTTTCAAGAAGGCTGTCTGTAAGTGATGACACCCCAATAGTCCCCGCTATTATACCTTCTGCCGGTATTCCTTCGTTTTTGTCATCAATATATGTAACCACCGTCCTGCATCCGGAAACACTGCCTATATCCGAAGCAAGCCATCCGGCAGCTTTCTTTACACCGCTATATTCGTTTTTATCAAGAAAAATCCCCTTTGATCTGATCCCATCCGAAAGCAAAAATGCCATATGTATACCCTCCTAAATAAACAGCCTGTCTATTTCATGCCCATAAAAAACCAATGTATATTGTAGCATTTTAACACTAAAAAGTAAAGCGGACCAAAATATTAATTATTTATAAAAATGAAATCCCTTCTTGTATTTAATTTCATAATTTGCTATACTACTAAACGTTGCAGGGACTTGCATGCCGTTTTTAAAACGACATTATATCGAATTTAAAACCATATTTGTGAAAAAAGCCTGCAATATTGAGGTTTTTACGACTCAATTACAGTTGGTAAAGGAAGAATTAAAATGTACAAGTTTGGTATTGATATAGGATCTACGACGGTTAAAGTCGTACTCCTTGACGAGAACAACAATAAGCTTTTCAGCGATTATAAAAGGCATTTCGCAAATATTCAGGAAACTCTTGCCGACCTTACAGAAGAGGCTTTAAAAGAATACCCGGGTATTGAGGCAGCATGCTCTATTACCGGTTCCGGCGGTCTTGCCATAGCCGAATTCTTAGGTATACCTTTTACGCAGGAAGTTATTGCTGTTTCCACTGCCATAGAACTTTTACCCGTTAAACCCGATGTTGCCATCGAGCTTGGCGGCGAAGATGCAAAGATCATATACTTCGGTTCCACCATCGAACAGAGAATGAACGGTATCTGTGCCGGCGGTACGGGATCATTCATCGACCAGATGGCTTCTCTTTTAAAAACGGATGCCTCAGGTCTTAACGAATACGCAAAAACCTACAAAGCTATATATCCTATCGCCGCACGCTGCGGCGTATTCGCAAAAAGCGATATCCAGCCCCTCATCAACGAAGGCGCAACAAAGCCCGATCTTGCAGCCTCCATTTTCCAGGCAGTTGTAAACCAGACCATAAGCGGTCTTGCCTGTGGAAAACCTATAAGAGGCAAGGTTGTTTTTTTAGGAGGTCCGCTCACTTTCCTTTCGGAATTGAAAGCCGCATTCATCCGTACATTGAATCTTACCGATGAAACAGCTATATCTCCCAAGGATTCGCATCTTTTTGCAGCCAGCGGTGCAGCTCTTTCGTCATGTCTTCTTCCTGGAGGACATCCCTTACCCGAAAAGGATATCAAGTTCTTTAGCCTTAGCGAACTTCTTACCACACTCAGGAATCATGTAAAGATCAAGTTTGAAGTAAGCCGTATGAGTCCTCTTTTCTCATCAAAAGAAGACTTTGAAGCATTTAAGGAAAGACATGCATCCCATTCCGTTAAAAAAGCTTCCCTTTCCGATTATAAGGGAAATGCATATCTCGGTATCGATGCGGGCTCAACTACCACAAAGGTTGCACTCGTAGGTGAAAAAGGCGAGCTTTTATACTCATTTTACTCCAACAATAACGGAAGTCCCTTAAAGACAGCCATCAGATCAATAAAGGAAATATACGGAAAGCTTCCCGAGGGAGTAAAGATCGTACGTTCATGCTCCACCGGTTACGGCGAAGCTCTTATTAAAGCTGCGCTCATGCTGGATCAGGGTGAGGTTGAAACAGTTGCCCACTATCAGGCAGCAGCATTTTTCGATCCCGAGGTCGACTGCATACTCGATATCGGCGGTCAGGATATGAAATGCATAAGGATAAAGGACGGTGCCGTTAATTCTGTACAGCTTAACGAAGCATGTTCTTCGGGCTGCGGTTCATTTATAGAGACCTTTGCAAAATCACTTGATTATGAAATAGCCGACTTCTCAGATATAGCTCTTTTTGCTGAAAATCCCATAGACCTTGGAAGCCGCTGTACCGTATTTATGAATTCAAAGGTTAAGCAGGCACAGAAGGAAGGCGCAACGGTAGCCGATATTTCCGCAGGTCTTGCCTACTCCGTTATCAAAAACGCTTTATATAAGGTTATCAAGGTTACCGATCCCAAGGATCTCGGCGAACATATCGTAGTTCAGGGCGGTACCTTCTATAATAATGCAGTACTCCGCGCATTGGAGTCCATACTCGGCTGCAATGCCATCCGTCCCGATATAGCAGGTATCATGGGTGCATTCGGTGCAGCTCTTATAGCAAGACGTGACTATGAAGCAGGCACTCCCACCACCATGCTTACCATCGACCAGATATCGGCTCTTACCTTTGAAACATCCATGAGCAGATGTAAAGGCTGTACCAATACCTGTATGCTTACCATCAACAGGTTCAGTGACGGCAGAAGGTTTATTTCCGGTAACAGATGTGAGCGCGGTATCGGCGGAGAAAAGAATAAGGACAACATCCCCAATCTTTATGATTACAAGCTTGACCGTGTATTCGGTTATACTTCACTTCCCGAAGCTGAAGCCGTACGCGGTACCGTAGGTATCCCCAGAGTACTCAATATCTATGAGAATTATCCGTTCTGGCATACCTTCTTTACCAAGCTTAAATACAGAGTAATCCTCTCTCCTCTTTCCAGCCGTAAGATATACGAAATGGGTATCGAGTCCATTCCTTCGGAATCGGAATGCTATCCCGCCAAGCTTGCACACGGACATATAATGTGGCTGTTAAAGGAAGGCTGCAAGTTTATCTTCTATCCTTGCATTCCTTATGAAAGAATAGAGGCCGAAGGAGCAGGAAACCATTACAACTGCCCCATCGTTACTTCATACGGTGAAAACATTAAAAACAATGTCGAGGAACTCCGCGACGAAAATATCATATACATGGATCCCTTCCTTTCGCTCGAGAGCGAGGAAATAGTTACAGACCGCCTTGTAAAGCTCTTCTGTGACGAAAGTGCACGTTATTACCAAAACTTTACACATGACGAAGTAATGGCAGCAGCACGTGCCGCATGGCTTGAGCTTGCATCCGCAAGACGTGACGTAGAAAGAAAGGGCGAGGAAACAATTGAATACTTAAAGCGTACCGGTAGAAAGGGTATTGTCCTTGCCGGACGTCCTTACCATATCGATCCCGAGATCAATCACGGTATACCCGAAATGATAAACTCATACGGAGTTGCTGTGCTTACAGAGGACAGTATTTCCCATCTCGGAAAAGTTGACCGTCCTTTGATAGTAGTCGACCAGTGGATGTACCATTCAAGACTTTATGCGGCTGCTTCCTATGTACGTACCCAGAAGAATCTTGAGCTCGTACAGCTCAATTCTTTCGGATGCGGTCTGGATGCAGTTACAACTGACGGTGTATCCGATATTCTTAATGCTTCGGGCAAGATCTACACAGTACTTAAGATAGACGAAGTCAATAACTTAGGTGCCGCACGTATAAGGATACGTTCACTTCTTTCCGCAGTTAAGGACAGAGAAAAGAACAATTATATCCCTCATGTACATTCAGCAGCGGTTGAACGTGTAGTCTTTACCAAGGCTATGAAAAAAACATATACCCTTCTGGCTCCCAAGATGTCTCCCATACACTTTGAGGTATTGGAAGCTGCCATCAGGTCCGAAGGATATAAACTCGAAATACTGCAGAATGATGACAGAAGTGCCGTAGATGTCGGCCTTAAATACGTTAACAACGATGCATGTTATCCTTCGTTGATCGTAGTCGGTCAGGTTATCCAGGCTCTTCAGTCCGGGAAATATGATGTTAACCATGTAGGTGTTATCTATACCCAGACCGGCGGCGGATGCCGTGCGACAAACTATATCGGTCTGATCCGACGTGCACTTGCAAAGGCCGGTATGCCCCAGGTACCCGTACTTTCCATTAGTACTTCAGGTATAGAGAAGAACCCCGGATTCAAATTCACTCCTTCACTTATAGTAAAGGTTATGCACGGTCTATGTTACGGTGATATCTTCCAGAAAGTTCTGTATCGTACAAGACCGTATGAAAAGGAACTCGGTTCAGCCAACGCTCTTCATAAAAAGTGGCTGGATATAGTGACCAAATCCCTGTCCAGAAAGGATTTCCGTTATACGTTCTTCTGGTCGGAATACAAAAAGAATGTACGAAACATCA
>JAFZJK010000225.1 GCA_017553965.1 Lachnospiraceae bacterium
AAATAGTCACCAGTTTTAACAGTCAGATTATCCCACGAAGCATCCTCGATCACATACGCAGGGCATATCTCCCACACGCCGAATACCTTCTTCATCTGGTCTACGGCTTCATCATAATCGTAAACATCAGGGCAGTTAACCTTAAGCCTTCCCTGTTCCCTTTCTACAGTAAAGCCGTCGGCTACCTTGGCGAGTTTTTCAGCTATCCTGTCACAGAGAGCATCTTCAAATACGTATCTGTTCTTTCCCTTAATACCTATCTCTGCATATTTGATCAAAAATGCCTTGTAATTCATTTAAATTCCTTTCTATTTCCTGGTAAATCTTGAATATATCGGTACTAACTCTTTTAACATATCTATACAGTAATCGATCTCATCCATAGTGGTATGTACCGAAAAACTAAACCTTAGTGTAGAATCAAGCAGTTCTCTTTTAACTCCTATGGCCTGCAGCGTACTGCTTAAACCCGGATGGTTGGAGGAACATGCTGATCCCGATGAAACATACACTTGTCTTTCCTCTAACGCATGTAGCAGCACTTCGGATTTTATCTTGTCAAAACTTATGCTTACGATGTGCGGAGCAGTCTGCTTTACATCATATACAAGTTTTCCTTCATCTATATTGTTTAAGGTGGGAACCGCATTTACATGTGTCCCCGGCACCTCTGATATTCTCTCTAAAAAGTGAGTCTTAAGTTCATAAAGCTTTACATTTTTCGCATCAAAATCGGTATACATTTCTTCAGCAGCAACACCGATACCGGCTATCGCAGGTACATTTTCCGTACCTGATCGTCTGTTTTTCTGCTGGCCTCCGCCAAATATCAACGGACGAAGCTTCACCTTTTCATCGGCATATAAGAAACCGCTTCCTTTAGGCGCATGTATCTTATGACCGCTTACCGAAAGCAGATCGATGCCTTCTTTTTTCGGATTGATCCTGTATTTCCCGTAAGCCTGTATAGCATCCACATGGAATATAACATCACTTTTCTTGCTCTTTACCGCCTTTGATATCTCAGCTATATTCTGCACGGCAC
This sequence comes from Lachnospiraceae bacterium, assembly GCA_017553965.1. The sequence goes on from JAFZJK010000225.1 coordinate 1,046, forward strand.
CGACTTCGTTATTTACATACATAACGGAAACCAATATGGTTTCGTCATCTATCATATCAAGCAGTTCTTCAAGCTTAATATGTCCCATCTCGTCAACGGGAGCAAAAACTACTTCAAATCCAAAATCCTTCAGACCCAAAAGAGGCGAATAAACCGAGGCATGCTCAAAACAGGAGGCTATGATCCTGTTTCCGCTTCTCTTATTCGCCAAAGCATCACCCAAAAGTGCCATATTGTTTGATTCAGTACCGCCCGAAGTAAAGATTATCTCTTTAGGCTGTACCTTTAAGGTATCGGCTATTATTTTAGCAGAATTCTTGATATACTGCTCAGCATCAAAACCTTTCAAATGCTTTGAAGAAGGATTACCGTAATCCTGCCGCATAACCTTTTCCGCTATCTCTGCCGCCTTTTCACTAACCCTGGTGGTAGCGGCGTTATCTAAATATGCTTCCATCATTAATTTACAAATCCAAGAACTGACAACAGCATAAGGCCGGCTGTTTCTGTCCTTAGTATCCTCTTTCCCAAACTGATAGGTACTGCACCGGCTGCAACTGCCTCCTCGACCTCGGCTGGCTCAAAGCCTCCCTCTGGTCCGATAAACACAGCTACATCCGTATCAGGCTCTATTGCCTCTATCAGCTTTAGGTATTCTTTCATATCTTCGCTTGAACTGGGCGCGTTTTCGTAAGGGATAAATACTTTTTGCATGGATGAAGCTGTCTTTAATGCTTCCTTAAAACTCAAGCATCCCGATACATTAGGTATCATGCCTCTGCCTGACTGCTTTGCCGCACTCTCGGAAATAGCCTGCCATCTTTTAATCTTAGCTTCTTCCTTTTTCTTATCATCAAGCTTAACTATTACACGCCTTGTCATGACCGGGATGATCTCATACACTCCGAGCTCCACACTCTTTTGTATGATCATCTCCATCTTATCCTTTTTGGGTAACCCTTGGAAAAGATGAACTCTGAACTTCATCTCAGCTTCGGATATACCGGAGCTCAAGATCTCAGCCACTACTTCATCCCTTCCGATAGATACTATTTTCGAATGATAATCAGTACCCTCACTATCGCAGATGATGATCTCCTCACCCTCCTTCATACGAAGGACATTTTTGATGTGATTGACATCCTCACCGTAGATAGTGATGGTCTTATCTGATATGTTTGATTTCTCTGTATAAAAGTGATACATTTACTTACTTTCTCGCTACAAAAGCAACCCAGTCATTCATATGAATGACTTCAATTATCTCAAAATTGTTTTTAAGAAGCGCTGTTCTGACTGCTTCTTCCTTAGTATTAATGATACCGGAGCTGATAAATACAGCACCCTTTCTCATGTACTTTGAAGTAACAGCTGAAAGCGGGATTATGATGTCGGCAAGTATGTTTGCCACAACCACATCAAATCTGTCAAAGCCTGTCCTCTTGCAAAGTTCATCATCCTCGAGCACATTTCCGGTGAAAAACCTGACACGGTTTTTCTCTATGTTTATTAAATAATTCTGACAATCAGAACTGTCTCCATTGGCACATTCATCCCCGTTAATACACTCGATATACTCAGAATCTATCCCATTTATTACAGTGTTTTCAACTGATACTCTTGATGCGTTTTCGTCCACATCCACACCGAGTGCGCACTCTGCTCCGAGTTTCATTCCGACTATGGAGAGTATACCGCTGCCGCAGCCGACATCCATAAGTTTGTCACCGGGCTTAAGGTATTTCTTTAATGCCTTGATGCAAAGCTTGGTAGTCTCGTGTGCACCGGTACCGAAAGCGGTACCCGGATCGATCTCGATAATAAGGTCGGACTCGTCATGGTCCGGGAGCTCATTCACATCGGTCCATGTAGGCTTTATAACTATGCCTTCATCAGCTCTGAATGGCTTAAAGTACTGCTTCCAGTTATTTATCCAATCGGTATCTTCTGTCTCAGATACAGTGAATTCCAATGTACCCACATTGTACTCTTCACTGTACTGAGACACATTTTCAATTATACAGCTTTTAAGCTCTTCTATATCGGTGTCGCAGTCAACATAAAAACTCAGCACCGCTTCACCGTCATCGGGCGGAAGTTCAGGCAGGATATCGATGAACATCTTTTTCTTATCCTCGTCGCTAAGCTGTACCTTATCCTCAATCTGAACTCCCTCGATGCCCATTTCATCAAGTATAGCGGTTATCAGGTCTTCTGCCTCTACCGTGGTACTCAATGATAATTTAGTCCATTTCATGCTTGTTCCTCAATTACCTAAAACACCTAAAAGTGTATCAAAAATCTTCAGAGTATACTCATAAGGATTCTCATTTCTAAGTGAATAAGGTACACCAGGTATCTCAGGTTCAAGCTCTTCTACACCGCTTTCGCCGTCGAAGGTATACATATAATCCTTAAGAGTATTGGCATCTATCGTATATACCATAACTCTGTCTGAGTATCTTTGTTCAGTATAAACAGCCTCGCAGAATGCCTTAAATGAATCTACGTCAGCTTTTTCAAGCGAAGTTATCATAACATATGCATCACACTGGTAACCTGTTATCGGCTCGATCTTTTCAAGTATAGCTTCAGCCTGCTCCTGTGTGTATACACCGTACTGATCAAATACCCATGCCTTGGCACCTGTCTCTTCATTTATCTTAGAAACATCGATAGCTTCATCAAGAAGAGTAACTTCTACGGGAGGTATTACCTCAACACCGTCTCTGGGACCATGCTCATCTTCTGTATCATTAATGTTATTAAATACTGCTTCACAGCCGCTTGCTCCACGATAATTATTTGTAAATCCGGTTACTATATCATCAACATTACTGAATCCGAGATAGTAAAGATCATTATTATACTTGATACATGCAAAATTACTGTCCTCATAATAAGATTTATAATACTTATCTAAAGGAGTAATAATATCTGTATCGGATAATTCAAACAAACCTGTAGTCTCATTTCTGACTGCAGAATAACCTGCAAACCAGTATACCCACCTGGGCTCATCGCCCTTGAAGTTTACGTCACACTTGTATACATTGTATACAACATTGGGATAATCATAGTAGCTGCTGTCTTTGAATGTGATAAAGCTTCCGATATATCTTGCGCCATAGAAGGAATTAGCCTCTACAAGATTTTCAACACCGTTTGTATAAGTATCCTTGATCTTTTCATAATCAGCACCCTTCATAGCCTCAAATGTGGCAGCATCGATATCCGCAATATCCATTATGGGTTGTAAAATACCTTCTACATTGAATTCTTTGGTTGTTCCTGTAATCTTGAGTCCGCGGCTTGCAGCATATTCATCAAGGGTATACTCATCCTTATAATAATCATCGATATCACAAGTAATAGTAACTACATCGCCGTTTGCAAGTCCCTCTTCTTTATCAAGAACATACTTAAAACTGTAATAATATTCGTTCTGTGAGTAATCAAATCTGATACGTGCAGTAGCCTGTCCGCTTAAACCTGTATACTCAAGATACAAGCTCAGGAAAGGATCATACTCTTTAAGCTCTGTAAGTCCGCTTACGGTTACTTCCTTTTCCAATTCCTTAGCCTTCTTACCGCGTGAAGCAAGATCCTTCTGGATGTCCTTGTCATCATCATATGACTTTACTACCAGCTTGATCTTTTCACCGTTTGAAAGATTCTTTGTCTTACTAAGTTCAAGATAAATACCGTATATACCGTCAGGAAAATCGTAATCGGAAACATATCCGCTGCCCACGGTATCGTTACCATAATAGGTAATTTCATAATCTGCAAAAAGGTCTACTTCTTCAAGCTCCTGAAGTCCGGTAACCTGAGTCTCGAAACCGTCTTTGATAACGGTAAGACCACACTCGTCAAGTAACTCCTGTTCCTTAACATTGTTAAAGTATACCATGATCTTCTCGCCATTTGACAGATTCTCTGTCTTTTCAAGCTCGATCTCGATCTTCTTTAACAGTTTGGAAGCATTGGAAGCCTTTTCTTCACCAATCTGCTCCTCTACATCCTTTACTATCTTACGGGCATCAATAGTTGCACTTCCGGTACCAAGTCCGTCGTAACCCTCGTAAGTGTACTTTACATAATCAGCAAGGTTAACCTCTGCTGTCTTTGATGAGCAGCCTGCCAAAGCAAAAACGGCTACCAGCATCATAAATGCAAGAACGATTTTTGAAATCTTTTTCATGATTTCTCCTTTCATATGTTTATATATTTAAGAAAATTAGATCTTTAAAAAGACCTTATTTCATTTTCTCCAAAACTGTAAGTAAAAATTTCCACACCCTGCCCACGGAAGCTATATCCAGCTTCTCATTTGGTGTATGGATAGCAAGTATGTCGGGACCGATCGAGATGGCATCAAGCCCACTCAGTTTGTCGGTAAACAATCCGCATTCAAGACCTGCATGAATAGTGGTAACTACAGGTTCTTTACCGTATTGCTCCTTATACACATCTATACAGACATCTCTCAAACGCGATACAGGCTCATATTTCCATCCCGGGTAATTACCCGTATAAGAAACACTGCCGCTGAAAAGATGTACCAGCTGACTGATCTTATTTACCGCACTTTCCTTTTGAGCATTGATCGATGAACGTACCAAAAAGCTAATGCAGAACTTATCTTCCTGCAGGTCTATGATACCTAAGTTCTGAGAAGTCCTTATCATGCCCTTAAGCTCAGGATCGTTCTCGATAACTCCCTGATGTGAAAGATATATTACATGTATAACATTCTCAGTTGACTTTTTATCAAGTACGTCATATGAAATATCCAGGCTGCTTGGCTCTGTTTCCTCACATTTTAGTGTAAGCTCCGGATTGATATATCCGTACTCTGTATTTAATTCGGCTTCGATCTTGCCAATAACCTCATCAATAGGGATCTTGATATAATCCTCGTAGAAAATTACTGCCTCAGCCGTACTTGATATTACATTATCAAACTTACCGCCTTTTAAGTACACGAGATTAAACTCGCTCTTATAATACAGCTCGTAAAGTACTCTGCCCATAAGGTAGTTGGCTGATGCGGGCTGTTTATGTATCTCTGTACCCGAATGTCCGCCCTTTAAGCCGGACAGCGTTATCTTATAGTATCCACCGTTTCTCTGGGGTTTCTTAAAGAAAACAGGTATCTCTCCGTTTACCCGGCATCCACCTGCACAGCCGCAGGTAAATATGCCTTCTTCTTCACTGTCAATATTAAGGAGTATCCTGCCTTTTATCTCGTTGGCATCGATACCGCTGGCTCCGTCCATACCAGTCTCTTCATCTACCGTGAAAACAGCCTCTATGGCCGGATGCTTAATATCGTTTGAGTCAAGTATTGCCAGTGCATATGCGACAGCTATACCGTCATCACCGCCAAGAGTCGTATCTTTTGCAAACACATACTTATCATCATGTGTAAGATCGATAGGCTCTGTAGCCATATCTTTAGAGCATGTATCAGTCTTGGCACATACCATATCAAGATGCCCCTGCAATATAACTATGGGCACATCCTCATATCCGGGAGTAGCGAGCTTACGAATGATAACATTGTTTAGTGAGTCCTGATATACGTCAAGCCCTCTTTCATTTGCAAACTTAACACACAGATCACTTACCGCCTTAGTGTTTCCCGAGCCTCTCGGAACTGATGATATATATTCAAAATACTCAAAAACCTTTTTCGGTTCCAAACCTTCAAGGTATTTCATAAGATTTACCTCACATAAAATGCAGTATTAAAACATCAACTTTCATTATATCATAGATTGTTTAAGGCGTCAATAAAACCTCGCTTCCCTTATAAGGAAACGAGGTTTTAAAAGAATCTTATTAATTGCTTCAGATTAGTTTGCTGCAGCCTGTACTGCTGTGATAGCTACAACACCTACGATATCCTCAGCGTAGCATCCACGTGAAAGGTCATTAACGGGAGCAGCGATACCCTGCATAACAGGACCGTAAGCTTCAGCCTTAGCAAGACGCTGAACAAGCTTGTAACCGATGTTACCTGCATCAAGGTCAGGGAAGATAAGTACGTTAGCCTTACCAGCAACAGGTGAATCGGGAGCCTTGGAAGCACCAACCGAAGGAACGATAGCTGCATCAAGCTGTAACTCGCCGTCAAGGTCGATGTCGGGATATGTCTCCTTAGCGATCCTTGTAGCCTCAACTACCTTAGTAACGTCATCATGCTTTGCGCTGCCCTTTGAAGAATGGCTGAGCATTGCAACTCTAGCCTTCTTACCGGTCAGGAGCTCGAAGCTCTTAGCTGACTGTGAAGCGATCTCAGCAAGCTGCTCAGGATCGGGATTCTGGTTAAGACCACAGTCACCAAATACGAATACACCGTCCTCACCGTACTCACAGTTAGGTACGATCATAAGGAAGAATGCAGATGCGGACTTGTTGCCGGGTGCAGTCTTAAGGATCTGTAAGCAGGGACGAAGTGTATTGGCTGTAGAATGGCAAGCACCGGATACAACGCCGTCAGCGTCGCCCATCTTAACCATCATAACTGCGAATGTAGTATAGTCTGTAGTAAGTGCCTGCTCTGCAAGCTCGGGAGTCATACCCTTCTTTGCACGAAGCTCTACTAATTTGTCAATATAAGCCTGGAGCTTATCGCACTCCTTGGGATTAACGATGGTAGCGCCTGACAGGTCAAGGTCTGCACCTAACTTGTCGATATCAGCCTTGTTGCCGATAAGTACAATCTTAGCATTGCCTTCCTTTAATGTAGTAGCTGCTGCTTCAAGAACTCTTCTGTCCTCAGCCTCAGGAAGAACGATAGTCTTAATGTTTTTTCTGGCACGTGCCTTGATATCATCTATAAAACTCATGTTTTTATCCTCCTATATCAATTTTATTTACTTAGATACAACATCCCTTGTCTCTCTTGCAATAACAAGCTCTTCGTTGGTAGGGATTACAAGGATCTTAACCTTACCGTTAGGTCCTGTAATATCCTTAACAGGTACAGGACAGGAATCTGTATTCTTAGCCTTGTCAACCTCGATACCATATACCTCAAGACCTTCAAGGATGTCGTTGATGATGAATCCGTTCCACTCTGAGATACCTGCGGTAAAT
>JAFZJK010000226.1 GCA_017553965.1 Lachnospiraceae bacterium
AGAGCTCGCCCAGAGTAGTTACGACCGGATATGTATATATACCGTTTTCGGTACAAAAGAGAGCAGCTTTTTCAGCTTCGGCCAAACGCCCTTCTTTGTAAAGAAGCTCGACCACACGCCCAAGCATTGGTACAAGGAAAGTAAAATTGTTATCAGCCTCGCTTAAGGGCTTAAAGTTAGCGGTGCCGTATTTTTCCTTTAACTCGGTGTTGGTATATGCGCTTAAGTCCGCTACGGGCTTATCCTTAAACTCAAGTATGCGTTCGCAGGTTTCGTTTAACTCAGTGTCTGCCGGACCACGGTCATCAGGCATAAATTGTTCGGTTATGGTTATATAGTGGATATCACTTGTGCTTTTTCTGGGTATGAAGCCGGATTTACGTTCGCGCTCCCAGAAGTCCTTACGGGTTTTAACTTCTTCTTTTGTATGTTTTCTAAGCTCGTAGGTGAGCCATATAACAAATATCATTACCAGACCGAATACGGGTATTTTCATAGGATAACCTTATAACCTTTCTTAAGAGGTATTTATACAAATAAATATATTAAAACAATAAACAGAAACGGAGAACAACCATGAATTTTTACAGCAAAAAAACCAGAAGAGTAATCACCGTAACTATCGTAATCGTACTTGTTGCAGCACTTGTTATCTCACTTGTTGCAGCTTTGGTATAATTTAGTATAGCATAACACATACAGGATTTCAAACGTATATATGTCAAATACAGAAGAACTGACCATAATGATGGCGGGATCTGCCGCTTGCCGAGTAGCTCTTGACTTATTAAGTAAAGAACGTGATGAACTAAAGGCGCGGTATTCTGCCCGATATCTTGAAAATGCCGGAGAGAAACTGAAAAACGGTATCCTTTCAAATACCGCATTGGAGCAACTTGTTGAGGTACTGTCTCCAAAGTCTTTTGTTTTATGCGGGAAAAAAGGCGTTTTTTCTGCGCTTTATGAGTTGGGCGAAACAGTAGGCTGTGGGCTTAAAGTTCAATTGTACAGCATACCCATAGAGCAGCCTGCCATAGAACTGTGTGATTTAAAAGACATTAACCCTTATGAGTCTGACAGTACCGGAAGTGTCGTGTTTGCTGCGGAAAACCCGGGGGCAGCAGCACAGACCGCGGAAAAACTCGGTATCAAACTGTATTTGCTGGGATATACCACAAAGCAGAAAGCTAAGATAGTTGTATCGGAAACGGAAAGATATCTTACAGAGTGAAAAAGCCCTATGATAGGGATCATCAATAAAGGAGAATGAAAATGGACGTTTTAAAAGAAAAAATATTACGAGCGATAGCGAAGGATTCTAAGATAGCGGCGGATGAACTGGCGATAAGGCTTGGTTGCAGCGTGGAAGAGCTCACCACAGCCATAGCGGAGATGGAAGCGGATAAGGTTATCTGCGGATATCCCACACTTATAGATTGGGACAAGGTTTCGGATGAAAAAGTTACCGCACTTATAGAGCTTAAGGTAACACCTCAAAGAGGTCAAGGCTTTGATAAGATAGCGGAAAGAATATATAAGTTTGACGAAGTTGAGTCGGTATACCTTATGTCGGGCGGATTTGACCTTACGGTCATCATCCGCGGAAAGAGCATGAAAGAGGTATCACGCTTCGTATTTGAGAAGCTGGCGCCCATGGAGTCGATCCAGAGTACCGCGACCCACTTTGTACTTAAAAAATATAAGGACCAGGGCCTCGTTATGCAGTTTGAGAGCGATGACGAGAGAATACAGATGAATTTCTGATGCCGGATGCTGCTTTAGCAGCATTTGACAGGTGGAAAAATAGTAATTGATCAGAGGACAAAAATGAGAAATCCGTTAAATAAAACAATTACCGAGATAAAACCCTCGGGCATAAGAAAGTTTTTTGATATAGTTTCCGAGATGAAGGATGCTATATCTTTAGGTGTCGGTGAGCCTGATTTTGAGACTCCCTGGCATATCCGCGAGGAGGGCATTTACTCACTTGAAAAAGGAAAGACCCATTACACATCAAATGCAGGTCTTAAAGAACTTAGACAGGAAATATGCAATTATCTTTCAAGACGTTTTAAATTAAACTATGATCCGATGAAACAGATACTTGTGACCATAGGCGGCAGCGAGGCTATAGACGTGGCACTCCGTGTCATGCTTGAACCGGGCGATGAAGTGCTTCTTCCCCAGCCGAGTTATGTATCCTACGAGCCGTGTGTTATCATGGCAGGAGGAAAGCCGGTGATCATCGAGCTTAAGGGTGAAGATGACTTTAAACTGACAGCACAGGAGATACTGGATGCCTGTACAGAGAAGACAAAGATACTAATCCTTCCCTTCCCGAACAACCCTACAGGTTCGGTCATGTCTAAAGACGAACTGGAAAAGATAGTAGATGTTATCATAGAAAAGGATCTGTTTGTTATCTCAGACGAGATATATGCTGAGCTTACCTACGGAGAGAAGCATACTTCCATCGCTTCCCTGCCGGGTATGATGGAGAGGACCATAGTCATCAACGGTTTTTCAAAGGCTTATGCAATGACCGGATGGAGACTCGGGTATGCAGCAGGTCCCGAAGTTATCATCAAGCAGATGATAAAGCTCCATCAGTTTTCCATCATGTGCGCAGCCAGCTTCAGCCAGCACGCAGCCATAGAGGCTCTTAAGAACGGTGATGCCGATGTGGAGATGATGACCGAGGCATATGATCAGAGAAGAAGATTGCTTATACATGAGTTAAGGCGTATGGGCCTGCCCACTTTTGAGGCAAGGGGAGCATTCTATGTATTCCCCTGCATAAAAGGGACAGGTATGACCTCCGAGGAGTTTGCAACGAGGCTCCTGCAGGAGGAGAAGATCGCGGTAGTACCCGGTACAGCCTTTGGCGACAGCGGCGAAGGATATTTACGTATTTCTTACGCTTATTCCATAGAAAAGATCAAGGAAGCGCTTGAGAGGATCGAAAGATTCGTAAAAAAATATCAAAAATGACCGTATCGATCAGAGGGACGGTTCTTTGATCGGTAATGAGGTGAAAATGAACATAGTACTTCACGAACCGGAAATACCGGAGAATACCGGAAATATAGGCAGGACCTGCGTAGCAACAGGTTCGGTCCTGCATTTGATCAAACCTTTAGGGTTTGTGATAGATGATAAACATTTGAAAAGAGCGGGCCTGGATTACTGGCCTAAGCTTGAGTATCGCATATATGAGAACTACGAAGATTTTTTAGCAAAAAATCCGGGAGCAAATATATATTATGCAACCACCAAGGCTCATAAGACATATACCGATGTTAGTTTTGGAGCGGATGATTATATTATGTTTGGTAAAGAGACTGCAGGTATACCCGAAGAGATACTTGTGGATAATGAGGAAAACTGCATAAGGATCCCGATGGTTGGGGATATCAGGTCACTCAACCTGGGTAATTCTGTTGCGATCGTATTATACGAAGCCTTAAGACAGAATGGTTTTTCCGAATTAAACCCTGTGGGGCATTTACATCGTCTTACCTGGAAAGAGTAAGTGAGATTCTCGGATTTAACAGATGAGAAGAAAAGATGAATGAGAAAGTATTAAAAACATTAGAATTTAATAAGATAATCGACAGATTAAAGGAGCTTGCCGGGTCCACCATAGGTAAGGAAAAATGTGCGGACTTAAGGCCTATATCTGACCTTGAAGAGATACAGACACTACAGGCCGAAACGGCAGCAGCTCTAAACAGAATATACCGGAAAGGAAGCCTTTCTTTTTCCGGGATCCATGATATCAGAGCATCCATCAAACGACTGGAGATCCGATCGACTTTGGGGATGGGAGAACTTATGCACATAAGCTCCGTGCTTACCGCATCCGAACATGTGAAGCAGTACGGAGAGCAGTCAGAGAGTGAAGCAGAGGATGCTTTATCGGAGCGTTTCAGGCTGATCGAGCCGTTAAGAAACATAAACAGAGAGATTATGCGCTGCATC
>JAFZJK010000227.1 GCA_017553965.1 Lachnospiraceae bacterium
AGTGGTGGACCCGCCACGAAAGGGCTGTGATGAAGCATGTCTATCCACTATGTTAAAGATGCAGCCGGACCGTATCGTATATGTAAGTTGTGACAGTGCGACCCTCGCCAGGGATCTCAAGATCCTGTGCGACGGCGGCTACGAGATTGAAAAGATACGCGGTGTAGATCAGTTTGCCATGACGGTACATGTGGAAACCGTGGTGAAGCTTTATAAGAAATGAGATAAAACGGGGTGAAAAAGCATGACGGAGAATAAACAGATAACAACAGATGAATTACTCACACAAATATTTAAAGAGCCGAATCCGGAGCGCCTGTTTGAGCAGAATGAGACTGCTTTTACGGTTAAGACATTTAGCGAGTATCTGTATAGCTGGTGTAAGACCAACAGGGAAATACCTGAGCACATAATCCGTCGTGCCAACCTGGAAAAATCATACGGACACCAGTTATTTACCGGGAAACGCAACCCATCGAGGGACACAGTCCTACAACTCGCATTTGCAATGGATGCAGACTATAAACAGGCACAGGATATGCTGAAAATCGCCCGTAAGAGCCAGCTATACCCGCGTATAAAAAGGGATGCGGCTATCATATATTGTCTGCATAACAGAAACTCACTGATGGACGCGCAGATACTTCTGCAGGACCTTAAATTGCCGCTGTTGGGAGGCAGAGAAAGATGAATGTACCGGAATCACTAATGGCGGAAAGCTGTTATCCGAAAGAATTCCTGGACGAATACGATCAGATGGAATGCCTGGCAAGCCACTCCGGTAAAGAAACTTTCCTGGTGCAGAGCAAAAAGGACGAAAGACCGGCTATAGCCACCTGTTATGACTGCTCGGTATTCCCTGTACATGAAGATATCTCATTACTACGGGAGTTTGACCATTCGGGGCTTCCACACTACTATGCACAGTATGAGAATGGACAGATGGTATGTGTGGTCCGGGAGTATATAGAGGGAAGTCCTTTAAACGTATATGCGGGCGAAAACCAGCTGACAATGCAGGAGATACTCCTCATATCCAAACAGCTCTGCGATATCCTGGAAGTACTCCATACGCATGATCCCCAGGTAGTACACCGTGACATAAAGCCTGAAAACATCATAGTAAGACCTGACGGAAATATCACCTTGATCGACTTTGACATAGCCCGTACGGTAAAAGAAGGAGCAGGGACCGATACGGTGTTTTTCGGCACCAAAGTATATGCACCGCCGGAACAGTATGGATTTGGACAGACGGACAGCAGAGCTGATATCTATGCCTTTGGTGTGTTACTTCGGTGGATGGTGACAGGCAGCCCCAAGAAAAACGCCAACATATCGGCAGACCCTGCAATAGAGAATATCATAGACAGATGTACGGCATTTACTCCGGAACAACGTTATAATGACATCTCGGAAGTAAAAAAAGCATTGAACGGAGCAGAGCGGCATAAACATCGTATCAGCATCAAGGCGGTAGCAGCCTGTGTTTTGATCGCAGTCATAATGCTGGGAGCGGGAATTGTAGCCGGCATATTTATCAATAAAGCATCAGAACGGGAAAGTATCACATTTAAAGAGCCTATGATCGAAAAGGCCGTACGGATATGGACAGGAAAGCAGGAAGGCACACTTACTTCTGAAGACCTGGACAAGGTCGACCGCCTGTATATATATGGTACACGTGCTTTTGATGATCCTGACAAGTATTACGAGTGTAGTGTTGATACTACCATAGAAGGTACATTGCATACGCTGGACGACTTAAAGATGCTAAAAAACCTGGAGGAACTGTACATAGTTCATCAGGGTTATGTGGATGCATCCGGGATATCCGGCCTGGTGAAGCTTTCTAAAATAGAGTTTAAGCATATGCGCCTGTCAAATGCATCAGCCATAGCAGATGTGCCAAACCTGAAACAGGCCATTTTGTTCGGAACAGGCTTATCTGACGTCACAGCTTTGGAAAACTGTCCGTGGCTGGAAACACTCGATATCGGCTTTAATGATATTTCAAGTCTTGACCGGGTGGGGCATTATCCAAATGTTAAAAACTTGGGACTTATGTGGCTTGAAATGGATAATGTGGATAATATTACGGAATACTTTCCTAAAGTGCAAAACGTTACGTTACAGTATGGAAAGTTTAGAGACCTCTCCGGTCTAAATAAACTTAACAAACTCGAATCGGTAGCCATACTAAAGGATCAGAAAGACTCTGTAGAACCGTTATTTGAAGGTACTGATGTAAAGATAAATATAGTTGAATAATAAGCATATTTTAGCTTTAAGGTGGGCACGCTGCCCACCTTTTTTACGCCCTTTTTTATTATAATAAAATATACTCATTTCATTAATTTAATAAGCTGTCAGCGTAGCTGACGGATGAGGTGCAGTCAAAAATAAAATGGAGAAAGGGTGTTAATATGCGTAAAAAACTATCAATGTTATTGGGTGTACTGCTGGTATGTGCACTTGTCATCGGTATGGTAAAAGCATCACCGGTAGACGCTGCTTCAAAGGTTAAGCTTAATGCAAAGAAAAAGACCATATACATAGGTGAAAAGTTCCAGCTTGAGCTTGAAGGTGCAAAGGGAGAAGTAAAATGGTCAACTTCAAAAAAGAAGATAGCGACCGTTGAAGCCGGTGTAGTTACGGCCGTTAAAAACGGAAAGACCACTATAACAGCAAAAGATCTTTCAACAAACAAAGCTTACAAATGCAAGATCACAGTTAAGAAAAACGCTATATCAAATAAGACCCTGAGCCTTAAAGGCGGAGAGTCATATGGACTCACACTCAAAGGAAATACTATAGCTGAATGGAAATCCTCCGATGAAAGCATAGCAACCGTAAATAACGGTACAGTTACAGCTCTGAAAAAAGGTAAGTCAACCATCACTGCCAAAGTCGGCTCAAAGAAATATACATGTAAAGTAACCGTAACCGAAGATGCAGCGGTATCCGATGAACCAATCGAACTTACAATATGGTGTCTGTCAGGAGAGGACAGGAGTGTGCCCGATTCATATATGCAGGCCATTGAGGAGCTCAAGGCTTCTTATCCCAATGTAACAGTAAATGCTAAGGCATTCGAGAATGAGGAATATAAAGTAAAGATCAAGGCTGCTGGAACAGCAAATGATCTTCCTGATATCTTCTATACATGGTCGGGTTCATTCTTGGGAGACCTTGTAAATGCAGACGCGGTATATTGTCTTGATGATGTAATGAATAAATATGTTAAAAGCGGTGATGTACCCAAGGTCATGCTTGATAACACAACTTATAACCAAAAGAGATACGGAATACCGCTTACCATGAATGTTGTAGTACTCTATGCAAACATGGATCTGCTTAAAGAAGCAGGTTATACATCGGTACCCAAGACTATCGATGATCTTATCGTTTGCTGTGACAAGCTGGTAGAAAAAGGCATCACACCTTTCGGATGTGCGGGTGAACCTTGGTGTATCTCAGAGTACTTTGAGCCCATTATGGAAAAGACTATCGGCGCAGCAGTGTTAAATGATGTCTTTGAAGGAAGAGCCTCATTTAATAACGAAGGTATAGCTGAGTCGGCCGATCTGTTTAAGAGTATGATAGAAAAAGGCTATATCAAAGCTTCTGATCTGGAACTTTCAAACGGAGAAATATCAGGCAGCTTCATGGCAGGAGATTATGCATTCTATATGAACGGTTCATGGAACTGCGGAATGTTTGCAATGGATCCCGAGTTCAGCAGTAAGGTAGTAGTTGCCGAATTCCCTGTTATTAACTCTAAAAACTCGAAGGCAGGAGAACTAATAGGCGGACCTTCCAATACACTTGCAGTATCAGGTTCATCAAAGAATACAAGCGTAGCGGCTGAGTATGCAGTAGCACTCGGAAAACTTGTATGTAAATATGATTATCTGGCAGGCGGCGGACTTCCCTCATGGAAGATAAACTATGATGACAGTGAAGTAGATGAACTTACAAAGCAGGTAGCAAAACTTTGTGCTAACGCAAAAGGTTATGTACTGTTTGGTGATACGGCTATGCCCGGAGAAGAGTCGGAACCTTATCTTAAATGCTTAGAGGAACTGGCTAAAGGCAATATGGACGGCAAGAGCTTTATAAGTGAGCTTTCAAAATCTATAAGATAAAATAAATATTTACCCCCGCCGATCTCGACGGGGGTAGTTCTGATTAATGAAGCAAGGAAGGAGGAGTGTAACTAATGAAAAAAATAAAAGGATTACTTTGTTTATGGCTTGCCATATCGGTCATACTCTTGGGTAATGCGACATCGGCTATGGCACTGGATCTCGAAAAAATCGATTCCGGGACATGCGGGAATAATGTAGCATGGGCACTGGACGAAAACGGTACCCTTACGATCGGAGGTAACGGCAATATAACTTCAGCACCGTGGAAGGATAAAGGCCATACAAAAGAGGTCAAAAAAGCTGTAATATCCGAAGGTGTAACAGGTATAACAGATACTGTTTTCCAGGATTGCGAGAACCTTGAAAAGGTGGTACTCCCGGCCAGCATTACACAGCTGGGATCGGATTGCCAGCCCTTTATCTATTGCCCTAAGCTTAAAGAGATAGATGTAGATAAAGACAATACTGTTTTTGCTTCAGAGGACGGAGTGGTATTTACTAAGGACATGAAGACACTGCTTGTATGTCCGGGCGGAAAAACAGGGAGCTATATGGTGCCTGATTCTGTAACTAAGATCAAGTCCGAAGCATTCTTTGACTGCCAGTCACTTACAGGAGTGACACTGCCTAAAGGATTAAAGGAACTGGAAGTAAGAGCATTTTACAGATGTTATTCGTTAAAGTCGATCGAAGTTCCTTCAGGCATAACAGTGATCAATAAATCAGTATTTGAACAGTGCGAAAGCCTGGAGTCCGTGACACTTCCTGCAGGTATCACATCCATTGGTAAGTGGGCATTTTGGGGAGATAAGAGCCTTAAGGAGATAACCATCCCGAGCGGTGTGACCGAGTTCGGAGAGGAAGCATTCCAGGAGTGCAATTCACAATTAACGATATACTGCTCCGAGGGCTCATACGCAGAAAGCTATGCCAAGAAAAATGGTATAAAGACATCAGCCATAACCAAAAGCGAAACGAAAAATGCAAAACTGACACTTTCTAAAACAGAAGTTACCTTAAAGAAAGGAAAGACAGTAAAGCTTAC
>JAFZJK010000228.1 GCA_017553965.1 Lachnospiraceae bacterium
GCCTGTTCCCGGGTCGCGGAGTATTAAGACGGGCCAAAAAGATAATCCCGAACTGCAAAACATATTTGTTAAGAGGTCGGGGTCATATGCATAAACTAACCGAAAAAGAGAAGAAACTGATAGCAAATTTCCTGCTTGGTAAGGTGGGCTAGGGGGACGGGGTTAGTGGTCCACTTTACAGATATTCCAAGATTTTTGGACCAGTAACCCCGTCCCCCTGGTCCATTCATCTTGTTTTTTCTTTATGATGTCGAGCAGTCCCGGATCTAACCTGTTCAATAGATCACTAATACTGACTTGTCCGAGCTTTCTTATTTCTTTAAGTTTTTCAGAATCCTTTAGCTTTCTGGCTGCCTCGCTTTTCGGGTAGCCCTGACCAAATGGTTCTGAAAAAAGTGCCTGTATAGTTTTGTCAAAGTTTTCAAAACCTCCCCACGTGTATTCTTCCCCCAACGGCAGCGAAATTGCATTTCCGTTATTGATCTGGGCAAAAAGATACGCATCTTTTGGAGTAGGTGCATAACCGCAGATAATTCCCGGTATGTTATTGCACGCCAGCATCATTCCTTGTCCAGAAGAGCAACCTGTAACAATAAAATCAATTGCTCCGCTGCTTAATAAAAGGCCTATTAATACAGAAATATCGATATAAGAATAGCATTCGGTTTCATCTTCTGTACAGCCTGTCGTTCTCGGCGTAGATGCAGGTTCAAAACACATCGGGCTTTCGGCTTCAACTGAAAACAAGCCTCGAAAAGATAGTAAAGCACCTAAAGGTGCTTCTGAATTAATTAAAATACAGCACGATTGGGAAGAATTGTGCAAAAGGAGAACAGTATTATTACTCAATAAAGTGAGTGAGTAAGTGAGTGAGTAAAAAAAATGTGATATGAGAAGCCGCTTCCTTTCTATGTTTTTTTTTTGATCTGTGTTCTCCTAAGCGGTAGGTCGTGCGTTCGAATCGCATCGTGGACGTAAAACGGAGTCTTTACAGACTCCGTTTTTTTATCCTTTTAAATATGCTACCAGTTTTGCTCTGTCCTTTATATTAAATTTGTCATATATCACGGAAACATAGTTTTTTACAGTGCCTTCGGAGATAAAAAGAAGGGATGCTATCTGGGCATTTGTACATCCGTCGGCTATCAACTTCGAGATCTCTTTTTCTCTTTCCGTAAGTCCTGCTTTCTGCATACGGACTTCTATATTTTCGCTAATGGTCTTGGCATTATCATAGGATTCTTTACTTGCAAGCATTCCGGTCAGTTTTTGCATTACTTTTACATCCAATACTCCCACACCTTTTACGGTCTGTTCCACCGCATCTATTATGGCATCCTTTCCGGAATCCTTTAATAAATACCCTGAAGCCCCGCTAGATAAGGCCTCAGAAATGTTCTTTTCATCATAAAATGTTGTAAGAACTATCATCTTAATCTCAGGGTAAAGCTTTTTAATTTCTTTGATGAGTTCTATCCCACCCATTCCGGGCATATTAAGATCTATAAGCATTACGTTTGGCTGATGCTCTTTTAAAAGCTTTAATGCTTCTAATCCGTTTCCGGCTGTCCCACAAACTTTGTAGCCGCCTTTGATAGTAAGGACTATTTCCAGGCTTTCGAGCAATAAAGGTTCATCATCCACTAAAAGTATTTCTATCATTTTTGCTCCTTATCTTGTCAAGTATAAAACTGTCTCATTGCTTTATCATCTTGGCATTGACATTTTTACACAGAAACCGTCCTGTCCGTCAACATCAAAGGATCCGCCGCATTGTTTAACATAATCGTTCATTTTTCTAAGACCGAATCCATTACTTAACAGCATCTGCTTTTGTTCATATGAAATACCGCCCCATCCGGTACCGTTATCATTGACTTGGACTCCGATATTGGTTTCTCCCAATGTCAAAAGAATTATAAACACTGTGGCTTTTCCATGTTTCACACCATTTGTCAAGAGCTCTGAGATTGAACTGCTGATGAATGCAGCTCGCCCGATATGGAGCTTCCCTTTTTCATTTTCGGTAATTCCATCCGGGGTTTTTATGCTCATGTGACGTTCTTCTTCCGCAAGTATCAGATCGAGGTTATGATGAACCTTGATTTCGGTATCCAGAGTGAAATTATGTATGAGCTCCTTTAAAGAATTAATATAATCCTGTACCAATACGCAGTCATCCTTTGAATCTAAAGTTCTGACTACGCTTCTTACCGATCCGATAGCTTCATGAATACGTTCATTTGCCTGGTCTATCTTTTCATTTGCTCTTTTTGAATCGGAATCCATCAGCATCTGTGCCGCATCCAGTGTAACCGTCGCTGCTGAAAGAGTATGCCCCATCGCATTGTGGATATCTCGGCTGATACGTTCTCTTTCCTCCAGTCTGGCATTTTCCTCGGCCAGATTCTTGTTCTCCGCAATCTCGATCCTGAGCTCTCTTTCGTTCATAGCCTCTAAGGCAGATGATTTAAGAGCTTTTTCCATATTCATATGTAACTCGAAATACCGGTGTAAGAAATATATGATAAGGCTCCATAGTATTCCGGTCACTATTAGGACCATGAGAATGATCCAGTCCTTTAATCCCACTGATGATGGAGTCCTTCTTGTGCCGTAAAAGAAAAAGCCACACAATATAAACAGGTTTACAAAAATGTTCTTCGATGATGAGGATAACAGGAAATCATAAAGTGAATATAGGGCGGTCAACCCAAGAAAGATTATGCCGCACCAAAGCTTTCCACACATTACGCACTGTCCGAGCATAAGGATTGCATATACTGTAAGACAGCCTTCTCGGTTTCGTCCTTCTGAAAAAACGGACGCACAAAGAAAGATAAGGAGCAATACCCCGAAAAATATCGCCGGGATCTTAACCTCATCCATCGCCACAAACATCATAACTATGGTGTATACAATTATTATGAGGGCATTCGCCATCCATATAATATTTTCTTCAAGCTTGTTTATCATGTTCTATCACCATAAAAATTGTATATCATAAACGAAATCCCGTCAACACAAAAAACGGAAGACACTTTCTTTATTTATGACCGCAGTCATGGTAAGATATGACCGCGGTCACTTTTTTTATTTGAAATGCGGGTGTATGATGATGTCAGTCAATCAGAGGGACGGTTCTGTGATCGACAAAAAAGAAAGTCTTTTCCCCCCGGGGAGGGGAAGCTGTCCGTCCAAAGGACGACTGATGAGGGTAGGAGGCTTAAGGACATGAAAAAGAAAACACGTAGATTTTTGGTAATGGTATTGATGCTCTTAACAATACTCACTTTAACCGCTTGCGGTAAATATAATTCGAGTTGGAGTGCAACGGCGTTTGTTCATTCCAATACATCTAAGTCGGCATCCATGAGCTTTTGGAAATTTGACGGAACGATAGTTTTTAAACTCAAGTGCAAGGATAGCGGAAAGGAAGTCCTTAAATACAGCGGTAAGCTTGAGGATAAAAATGAAGAGGAAGATGGAACGATTACCGTATACTACGATGATGACGGGACCAAGAAGGAACTGTTTACATTGAAAAACGGAGAAAGCGTGGAGGCAACTCTGAATAAGCTGAACGAAGGAACGGTATATATAATCGTTGAGACTGATATCAGATGCGAAAACGGAGAACTCGAATTTAATATAGAATAAAACGGTATGGTCGATCAGAGGGACGGTTCTCTGATTGACAGAAGGAAGGAAAAAGGATGGACAAAAAAGGAAAGGCTACGCTTTCTGCGATGCCGTACATTAAAGGAAATAAAAAAAGGATCAGGGCACTGGTCATCTCACTTTCGATGTTTGTGGTATTAAGCTACGGGGTAAGTTACATACTTGCGTGCTGTATGGAACCGTTTGAACAGGCCTGCAGCGAACCGTACCGGGACATGCTGCTTACCAGTCCGCATGTTGTGATAGATGAATACGAGACAGTTGATGAGTGGAGCGAGCTTGCGACAAAAGAGGTGCTTAAGTGTGCAGCAGAAATAGAGAAAATCCCGGGTATAACAGGGACACTTCTTTTTAGAGAAGGCCGAGTCAGGATGAAAAGCGTAGTCGGTGAAACGTCGCTTCCCTGTTTTTTGATGGATAGCAAAGAAGAAGTTAAGACTCTGATGGACTATAAGGGCGCAAAACTGGTATCAGGAAGACTTCCCGAAGCTCCGGGTGAGATACTGGTTGACGAAAAGCTTGCCAAAAACATGGGAGACAAAGTGCTCGAATACATGTCAGACCGTTACTATATTGTGGGTCAGTGTGAAAGTGATTATTATCTGGCAATGGGTATGGCTCTTTCTTCAGAGAATGACATAAACCTTATAGTTTTCCACCCGGATGACGGGAAGGATTACGGACAAATGATAAAGGATACCGGCATAGAGATTTATTATGTAATGGATTATGAATCGCAGCATAAAGGTGTTATGGAGGATGTCGGCTCTCTTTTATCTGTTGAACGTCTGATACAGCTGTCTTGCGGGATCATGCTTGCTATATGTCTTTTGGTTGTGCTTTCACTGCATATAATGGACAGGCATGAGGAATGGTGTCTGATGAACTCGATCGGATTTTCATCAGGGGAGATATATTCCATGGCTTTAAGAGAGTTGTTATTCTGTTTTGCTATGGCCCTTGGTATAGGAGCTGTTTTTTCGGTAGCGGAGGGAATTGCTTTTGATAAACTGTTATGTGCACCCATAGGAGTACATGTAGACTTATTCAGGAAAAGTATGATCCCTGTAGTATTCGGCGTGATGACAGCTATATATGGATGTGCACAGATACCGTTGTTTGTTAATATAAGAAAAGTTTGTACGGTTGATGCGATTGAGTAGGAGGAGAAAAAATGTTTGAATTAAAGAATGCAACAATGATCTATGATATGGACAAAGAAGAAAAAGTATATGCGATGAGAAATATTTCATTGCAGCTGCCCGACAAGGGACTGGTTGGGATCATAGGACCTTCCGGAAGCGGCAAATCCACGATGATGTATACTATGTCCACCATGAAAAACCTAACCAGCGGTGAGATCCTGTATAACGGGAAACAGATCACAAATATAAAGGAATCCGAGAGACAGACCTTAAGGCGTGACGAATTCGGATTTATATTCCAGAGACATTATCTGGTGCCTTACTTAACCGCGGTGGAGAATGCAGTATTGGCAGCTAATTGTCCTAAAAAAGAAGCGGTGGAAAAAGCGCGCAAGATACTTCTCGATATAGGATTAAAAAAGAATGAGCTTGATAAGGTCCCGGCAAAGCTTTCGGGAGGACAGCGCCAGAGAGTTGCCATAGCAAGAGCCATGATGAACGATCCGAAGGTGCTTTTTGCAGATGAGCCTACTGCTTCACTCGATCATGAGAACGCATATCTGGTTATGGACAGACTCAGAGAGTATGCTATGGAAAGGCTTGTGATCGTA